>CAKUHM010000154.1 GCA_934655835.1 uncultured Collinsella sp.
GCTCGCCGCGCTCACGAACCTGCTCGCCTACGCGCATGTGAACATCGCCTTCTGCCGTACCTACCGCACCGAGGTGGGCGGCCAGGCCTACTCCGTGTTTGAAACCGATGGCACCCCCGACGACACCGTCGTCCCCATGCTGCGCAAGCTCGACAATGTCGATTACGCCACCTTCATTGAGCTTCCCGGTTCGGCCTCATCGCTCTCCCCCGGCGTCTCGGCCAAGGAGATCTTCGACGACGGCGAGCAGCTGCTCGATGCGTGCGAGGAACTGGGGCTCAACATCGGCGCCGTCATGGCCGTACGCGAGGCACGTCTGACCGGCGAGGCACACACCATCGCCGCCATGCGCCGCGTACTCGACGTCATGCGCGAAGAGACCACAGCCCCCATTTCCAATCCGCAGCGCTCGCTCGGCGGCCTCATCGGCGGCGAGGCAAAGCTCGTCGATGCCAGCAGCCGAAACGATCTAAGCACAAGCCTGATGGGCGCCGTCCAGACCGACGCCGTGGCTCGAGCCATGGCCGTGCTCGAGCGCTCAGCCACGATGGGTGTGATCGTCGCTGCCCCCACGGCAGGCTCCGCAGGCGTCGTACCCGGCTGCGTGCTGGCGCTCGCCGACCACCTGCAGCTCGACGACGAGCAGGTCATGGACGCGCTCTATTGCGCCGCCGCCATCGGCCTCAACCTCACCACGAGCGCCTGCGTCGCCGGCGCCGAGGGCGGCTGCCAGGCCGAGGTGGGAAGCGCTGCCGCCATGGCCGCCGCCGCGCTGGTGCAGATGCTGGGCGGCACGCCCGAGCAGGCGCTCGACGCCAGCTCCATCGCGCTGAGCAATCTGCTGGGCCTCGTTTGCGACCCGGTGGGTGGGCTTGTCGAGGTGCCGTGCCAAAACCGTAACGCCATCGGCGTGGCAGCGGCGTTTAGCTCGGCTCAGCTCGCACTTGCCGGCGTCAAGAGCCTGGTACCGTTTGACCAGATGGCTCACGTCATGCTGTCGGTAGGCCACGCCCTGCCGGCAACCCTGCGCGAGACGGCCAAGGGCGGCATCGCCCAGGCCCCGGCAGCACTTTCGGCCTGTGCAAAATGTGGCGTGTGCGGTTAGGCAAATCGTCTGACAAGCGAGCCGGTGGGACATTTGTCCCAGCTCTTTTGAATGCCACCGTTTCCATACCACAAACAACTAGGTAATCGCTATAATGCAAGCCCAGTAAAAACACGATGAGCCGCAAGGCGAAACTCGAAGGATATAGATACGATGTCGCAAAACGACCGAACTCAACTGATTCCCGATCCGCAGCAGCCGAGCAGGCACACCGGCGGCGTTCAGTCGCCACGCCCCATCGCGCCGAGTCACGGCCAGCAGCGAGGCGCAGCAAACGCCTCCCCGCGCACGAACCAGCAGCGCCAGGGAAGCGGTAACGCTCCCAAGCAGGCTCCCACACACGCTCGAGGCAATCGTGGCCCCGCAGGCAAGCCCTCCGACAGCAAAAAGTCCGGTAAGAAGACGACCCTGTTTGTCGTCTTGGGCCTTATCCTCATCGTCTACATCGTGGGCATCGTGGCATTCTCGCAGGTCGCCTACCCCAACACCACCATCGCCGGCGTGGATGTCTCGTTTTCCAACGCCTCGTCTGCCGCCACCAAGGTTAACTCGGCATGGAAGCACTACAAGCTCACCGTCACGGGCGATGACTTTAGCTGGACCTATCAGCCCGAGTCCGATGAGCCCATCGTAGACGGCGAAGCAGCCGCAAAAGAGATCATTAGCCACAACGAGTCCTTTATGTGGCCCGTCCGCCTCGTTGAGTCCTTGGGCGGCAAGACCAAAACCACCGTCGCTTCCGACGAGGTCAACTTGGATCAGGACGTCGACCTTTCCATGCTCTCCGATGCCTTTGATCAAAAGCAGTTTGAGGAGGATCTGGGGGCCGCCATCGACGAGTTCAACGAGGGCCGCTCGGGCACCTTCGAGGCCGCCAGCTCCTATGATGAGAAGGCCGGCAAGTTCACCGTTGATAAGGCCCGTTCCAACGAGAAGCTCAACCGCGAGCATGTCATCAAATATGCCGAGATTGAGCTCGCGTCGCTCGCCGAGAACGTCGATATCACCAAGATCGGCAACGACGCCTACGAACCGCTCAACGGCACCCTCACCAACGACCAGATTCAGGCTGCATGCGATGCCGCCAACAACTTCTTGGGCGTCAACGTGACTCTTAAGCTCAACGGCAATGATGCCGGCAAGGTGGACGGCAGCTCGGTGCTGCAGTGGATCAGCTTTGCCGATCCGGCCAACCCCACGCTTGATACGTCGCAGATCGGCAGCTGGGCCGCCGAGCTCGCCAACGGCTTTAACACCGTGGGCTCCACCCGCTGGTGGACACGCGCCGACGGAAAGGAGTGCGCTGTCGAGGGCGGCGACTTTGGCTGGTCCATCGACAGCGACACGCTCGCCAAGCAGGTCGAGGATGCTATCAATAACAAGCAGACCGGCGATATCGAGATTTCGTACTCCAAGAAGGCCGACACGTTTACCGCCAAGGGCGAGCCCGATTGGAAGGCCTATATCGACGTCGACCTGTCCGAGCAGCACGCGCGCTACTACGACGAGAACGGCAATATCGTGTGGGAGGCCAACTTTATTTCCGGCAAACCGGGCGAAGACGCCACCCCGGAGGGCGTATGGCAGATCAACAGCAACGACGGCGCAAGCAAGCTCATCGGTGCCAAAGACCCCGAGACCGGAAAGCCCAAATACGAGAGCCCGGTCAGCTATTGGATGCCGTTTGAGGGCAATATGATCGGCTTCCACGACGCCACCTGGCAAAACGACAAGAGCTTCGACAATGCCGAGTCCTATAAGTGGTGCGGAAGCCACGGCTGCATCAACCTGCGCCTGGCCGATGCCAAGGCGCTCCACGACTGCATTAGCGTGGGCCTGTGCGTGGTCGTGCACTCGTAGGGAATCACGCCTTCACACAACGGGGAGCTGACGCTCAAATATAACAGTTCCGAAAGATACCGCCCTATGCGCCCGTCTCTCGCGACGGGCGCATATACTTATCGAGGTACTTTCTATAAAGGAGACGCTATGTCGAATGTCCCCAACATCACCCCGGGACCGAATGATGCCGAGCGAGCGCCCGAGGGCGCCACCGAAACGCTTCCCCTCATAACAAACGCGCAAGCCGCACAGCAAAACGGCGGCACAAGCGATACAACCGAGATTTCTGACGAAGAGGCCTACGCCAAGCTCAAGGCGAAGCGTGCTGAGCGTCGGCGCAAAAAGCTCATCCGGCGCGGCATTGCGGCAGGCGTCGTGGCCGCCATTGTGCTCATCGCCGTTGTCGTGACCGTGGTCATAAACGCGCAGCCCGCAGGTACCAACGGGCCGGTGACCGACATGGTCACCGAGGGCACGTTTACGACCACCGTCGAGGCAAAAGGCCAGCTCAAGCCTATCTCGGCTTCGGTGGTCTCCCCTTCTGTCGACGGCACGGTGGCATCAATCAACGTGCAAACCGGCCAGTCCGTCAACGAGGGCGACGTGCTCATGACCATTAAAAACGACGAGCTCGATCGCAACGTCGCCGAGGCGCAGCGCGCGGTGGCAGCGGCACAGGAAGACCTCGCCAACGCACAGAAAGCGGTAGCAGCCGCCCAAGCCGCTCCGGCGACTGACACAGATGCGGCAAGCGGGAGTGGCGCCAGCGGCACCGCCGACACGAGTGCCGTCTCGAGCGCCCAACGCAACCTAGCCTCGGCCCAGGCGACCCTGGACCAAGCCAACGCCAAAGCCGCCGAACGCACCGTGACCGCGCCCAGCTCGGGCAGCATCGTCGAGCTCAATGCCAAGGTCGGCGCCACGGTGACAGGCGGCATGATTATGGGCGAAGGCGATACGAGCGGCGGCAAGCAGTGCATGCAGATCGCCGACCTATCCAAGATGAAGGTCACCGTTCAGGTGGGTGAAAAGGATATCGCTAAGATCGCCGTGGGCCAGAGCGCCAACGTTACCTATCCGGCCTTTCCCGATATCGTGAGCCAGGGCACGGTCACGGCCATCGCCTCGGTGGCAAA
>CAKUHM010000155.1 GCA_934655835.1 uncultured Collinsella sp.
TTCTTTGTTTCGATATCAAAAAGCCCGGTCGGCAGCCGCAAAAGCTACCGACCGGGTAAATCGTAGACAATATGGTTGCTGTCGAGCAGCTGCTCAGCTTAGCCCAGCAGGCTCAGACCCACGGAGACAAACGCCAGGATAACGCCGACGATGGACTCGCCGCCGAGCAGGCCGCTGGCAACGACCAAGCCCTGCTCCTGGAAGGCGGCGTCCTTGGCGGCCTTCTCCTCGTCCGAAAGACCGGCAGTAGCGTCGCGGTGAGCGGCCCACTTGTCGTAGGCGAGCTTAACGCAGGAGCCCAGGAAGGCCGTGAGCGACATGTAGAACGGCAGGTATACGCCCAGGCCGATCATCATGGCCGGAATGCCGAGCCAGTACATGACGATACCGGCGATAAAGCCGCCTGCGAACCACGGCACACTCGGGATGCCCGAGACCATGGTGGCGACCACACTTGCCTGCGCGGCGACGAAGCTCTTGTCGGGGCCAAAGGCGTCCGGACCATAGGCGGTGACGAGCGCGACCATGACGGCGGCGGCGACCAGGGCGCCCACGATGCCGCCGATGGCCTGGCCGATCCACTGTGCACGCGGGTTGGTGCCCAGCACGGCGCCGGCCTTAAAGTCGTTCATGACGTCGCCCGCAAGGCCGCACGCCACGGCTACGATGCCGGCGATAAAGAACAGCTTGACCTGAGCGATTTGTGCGAAGGCTGCCACGATGAGCATGACGATGAGGCCAAAGATCTCCATGGGGTCGATGCCCGTCTGACCGCAGCTCTGCGCGCTCATGATGGTGGTGACAAAGGTGAACAGCGTGACGATGACGGCAGGAACGGGGCCAAGGTCGAGCGCGATGGCGATGACGACGGCGATGGCGGCGGCGCCCAGGCCGATGATGCCGGCGTCGAGCTTAAGGGAGCCCGAGATGAGCGACTGCTCGTCGGTGTCGGTGGAGCTGTCGGCGGCAAGACCGCGGACGATGCCGGCGACCTGCGGCAGGATGTCCTTGAGGACGACGGCGACGCCAAAGCCCATCATGAGGCCCATACCCAGGGACTTGACGATGCCCTGCGCAGTCACAACGTCGAACAGACCGGCGGCGGTGCCGCCCACAATGATGCCAAAGTTGCCTAGCAGGGCGCCGGCAAACCAGAAGGCGACCGGGGCGAAGCCCACGAGGAAGCCGACGGAGAGCAGCATGGGCGAGTTGTAGATGCCAAAGGTCACGCCGGGGATGTTGAGCGTGCACAGCATGCTGGGCACCACGCCCAGGGCGTCGCGAAGCACGCTGTAGATGCCGGCGATGGCCATGGAGCCAAAGAGCTGCTTGCCAGTCTTGCCGCCGGCCTCGGTGGCGCGCAGAGTCTGAGCTGCGGCGTTGCCGGTGGGGAACTCCAGCGCGGCGTCCACGATAAAGTGACGGTGGATGAGTGCCGTGGCCAGCAGACCCAGGATAGTGCCGGCGAGTGCCACGATAAACATGTCGAGCCAGCTGATCTGGTCGGCATAGCCCAGCATCCAGGCGCCCGGGATGGTAAACGCCAGACCGCCGGCGACCATGGCGCCTGCGGACATGATGGTGTGGGTGACGTTGGCCTCGTTGAGGCTGGCGTTGCCCATAAGCTTAAGGAAGAACAGCGAGATGACGGCAGCGAAGACGATCGGCCAGGGGAGTGCGCCCATCTTGAGGGCGGTGTAGGCCGAGCTTGCCGTGATGATCACGCAGCCAAGGACGCCGATGACGACGCCGCGCAGCGTGAGTTGCCCGCGCATCGAGGCGCGGTTCGAGGGATTGCTCATATAAAACTCCTTTGCGTATATCCGCTTCCCCCGGGAGCGCCACTACGGATACGGCGCGGGAAGTCGGGTTACCAAGGGCCGCCGCGTGAGCTCGCAAACGACCGCGCACCAGTATAGCCGCAAGGTAGCTCATTTGGGACGGGGCTTTTTGGTAGTCAATTTGGGACGGGGCTATTTTAGCTACCCTTTGACAGTCGACGAATTATCTGGGATTGGGGCAAATATCAACCGACATATTGGGGTAGCTAAAATAGCCCCGTCCCAAAATGACTAGCTGGGATGGCTGGTTCGGGTAGGCGATATACTGCTGGGCAGACGAAAGGAGCGCCGACGATGCTTAATGGGTGCGCATATATATTGACGGTCGACGTGGGCAACACGTTCATTCGCTTTGGCCTGTTTGCCGAGGATTCGGCCGCGGCGCAGGAATGTCCGCTTGCGACGTGCGAGATCACGACGCCGTCGAGCATTACGGCAGACGAGGCGCGCATGCGTCTCGTGCAGGTCATGGCCGCACTGGCGGCCGATGCGGGCATGCCGGGCGCGTTCGTTCCCGCGGCGGCCGTGCTGAGTTGCGTGGTGCCGGCGCTCGAGCGCCCGTGGAAGGCGGCACTTTCCCGCACCTGCACGGGGCGCGTGCTCACCGTGGGGCCGGGACTTAAGACCGGCATGCCCGTGCACTACGACGATCCGGCCGAGATTGGCCCCGACCGCATCGCCGATGCCGTGGCGGCCCGCGCCGTCTACGGCTCGCCGTGCATCGTGATTGACCTGGGCACGACGACCAACATCGAGGTCATCGACGCGCACGGTACCTTTGTCGGCGGCGTTATCGCGCCGGGGCTGGCACTCGGCGCCCGTTCGCTCTCGGCCGCTGCGGCGCGCCTGCCTCAGGTTGAGCCCTCGGCGCCGACACACGTCATCGGCCGCAACACGCGCGAGGCCATGCGCTCGGGCGTGGTCTTGGGCGAGGTGGCACGCATCGACGGCATGCTTGACATGGTGCTTGCCGAGATGCGCGCGACTAAGGCAGCGGGGGAGGGCGATGTGCCCATCGTCATTACCGGCGGCGATGCCGAGGCGCTCGCGGCGCTGGTCGGCCACAGCCTGACGGTTGACGATGCGCTGACGCTGCGAGGTCTGGCTGAGCTCTACCACATCAACCAAAAGCCCCGCCGCGCGTAGGGCGAGGGGCTGCTGGGATAAACGCCCCACCTTTCACCTGCTACAATGGGTCAAACTATTGCGATTACGGAGGTGTCTGCCATGTCGGACGATCTTCATCAAACCGCGTCGGGCAAGCGCCGCGACGTCATTAGCTGGGACGAGTTCTTTATGAGCGTGGCCATTGCCGCGCAGCGCCGCAGCAAGGACCCCAACACGCAGGTGGGCGCGTGCATCGCCAGCACCAACCACCGCATCCTTTCGGTGGGCTACAACGGCACGCCCTCGGCACTCAACGACGACTTTTTCCCGTGGGGCACGAGCGACGATCCGCTGCAGGACAAGCACAACTACGTGGTGCATGCCGAGGCCAACGCGGTGCTCAACTACCGCGGCTCGCTCAAGGATCTCGAGGGTTCAACGGTCTACGTCACGCTGTTCCCGTGCCACGACTGTGCCAAGATCCTGGCGCAGGTGGGCGTAGGCGAGGTCGTCTACCTGGACAATAAGTACGCCGACACCGACGACGGCCGCATTAGCCGTCGTATCCTCGATTCCTGCGGTATCAGCTACCGCCAGGTTATCGTCGATGTCCATATTGGTACCGGGGAACAGGCTCAGCAGTAGCGCGTGCCAACGCCAGCTGGCGGCAAAGCAGCTAAAAGAGCCCCGTCCCAAATTGACTGCTCGTGAAAGTCGTGTCCGCGCGCATGGCTGGCGCTCAAGCGGGTACATGGCTGTAGTAACATAGCCCCTGTCCGCGGGCGTGCCCGCGTTATTGTGAGAAAGGAGCCCCTGTGGCTGTTAACGAAGAGCTGCTTAAGAAGGTTCTTGAGGAGATCCGCCCCAACCTGCAGGCCGATGGCGGCGATATGGAGTATGTGGGCGTCGACGACGAGGGCGTCGTCAAGCTGGAGCTGCAGGGCGCTTGCGCCGGCTGCCCCATGAGCTCGCTGACCCTGTCCATGGGTATCGAGCGCATCCTGAAGGAGCATGTGCCCGGCGTTACCCGCGTCGAGCAGGTCAATGCCTCCGGCGAGGCCGAGGACCTGTACGACGAGTACGCGCCGTTCTAAGATGCGAAAGCTGCGGACGGCAT
>CAKUHM010000156.1 GCA_934655835.1 uncultured Collinsella sp.
GACGCCGACTTTATGACGGCCAAGGTTGCCGACGGCATTGACGTGCGTATTGTGGGCGTGGTGCGACCTAACGAGACAGCCAATGCGAGTGCGTTATCCCCGGGCATTGCCTATACGCATGCGCTGACTCGCCAGCTTATGGAGCGCGCCGCCGATTCGCAGATTGTGCAAGAGCAACTTGCTCATCCCGAGACGGATGCCTTTACCGGCAAGTCTTTCGATGAACTGCAGGGCGAGGCCAAGCAAGGCGTGGATCTGGGCAGTATGTTCAGCGTGGACGAGGCGGCACTGAAAAGCGCGTTCTCGTTCGATGCATCTGCGCTCTCGGGTGTTGCCGGCGGCATGGACCTGTCGGGTCTTGACCTGTCCGGGCTGGACATTGACCTTTCGGGCGTTGGGAAGGACATCGACTTCAGCGACATCATGGCCAAGGCGCCGACCCCAGATTTCTCGCGCATCTTTGACGGTCTGGAGCTCACACCCGAGCAAATGCAGCAGGTGGGAACGCTTGCCAACCAACTGTTTGAGGGCTTTTTGCAGTCTGATCAGTTTAAGGCGCTGTCGCCCGAAGATCTAAAGGACGCGTCAAAGCTCGCTGCCGCATTCTCGACGTATCTTGAGAATGATGCAGCAGCCCAGCAAATCCTGGCCCAGCTCAAGGCGCTCGGAGGCGATGCCCTGGCCGAGCGCTTGCAGCAGGCGATGACCGACTATGTGCAAAAGCAGCTGGCTCCGTATCTGCAGCAGGCTATGGATCAGGTGATGAAGTCGATCAGCGATCGGATTGCGGCGACGGTGTCAGCTCAGCTCAAGGCGGGCGCGGCAGGGCTCATGGGCCAGATGGCGACGCAGATGTCATCGAGTTTTGCCAACCTGGCGAGCGCTATGCGTGTGGATGCGAGCGCCTTTGCGCGTGCCATCCATTTCAACATGGACGCCGAGGACCTGAGTTCGCTCATGATGAGCTATGCCAAGGCTTCGAAGCTCACCTACGATAACAATCTGACCACGTTGGGCTATGCGGACGAGGCGGACCCCATCTCGGTCAAGATTTTCCCGCGCGACTTTGAGGCCAAGGAGCGCGTGCTCGATCACATCGACGCGTATAACAAGCAGGTCAAAGCCGCCGGCCACGACGAACAGGCCATCTCGTACACCGACTACATGGGCATCATCATGGGCTCGGTGACCGATATCGTGAACACCATCAGCTTGGTGCTCATCGCATTTGTGAGCATCAGCTTGGTCGTCAGCTCCATCATGATCGGCATCATCACCTACATCAGCGTGCTGGAGCGTAAAAAGGAGATCGGCATCCTGCGTGCAATTGGCGCGTCAAAACGCAACGTGGCCAACGTGTTTAACGCCGAGACGTTTATCGAGGGCCTCATCGCCGGCGTCTTTGCCATCGTCGTGGTGGTGCTCGTGAGCTTCCCGGTCAATGCTTGGGCGCTTGCGAACAAGCAGGTCCCCAACCTGATGAGCCTGCCCGTGCAAGATGCACTGGTGCTCATCGCGATTTCGGTGGTGCTGACGGTCGTCGCCGGCCTGCTGCCAGCCCGTAGCGCATCCAAGAAAGACCCCGTAGAAGCCCTACGCTCCGAATAATGTGACAAAGGGACAGCCCCTTTGTCACATTCATCTCCCTACACCTAGTTCGTTTTGCCCATCAGCGTGATGCGGATGGTTGGATGGGTGTACTCGTCAAACTCGTCCTCGGGATCCGTGTCAAACGAGTAATACGCTTTGATAGGGTCGTCACTCGTCCTGATAGAGATTCTCTCGTAGAGTGAGCCGTTCAAAAAAGCCTGCCTGAACTCTTCGGGGAGCTTCTGCGGTGCTAGGAGCTCGGGGCTTGCGGTCTTGACGTCTATGGTTTGGACGACAGAGGAAAGCTCGCCAAGGTCGAGCTCGATACGGGCGAGGTTGTCCTCGAGGCTCGCATCGGGGTCGACCTCTGCCGCGTAACTCACTTCCGTGAGCGTCCCCTTGTTGTCAAAATCCAGGTACGTATAGGTCTTCTGGGCATCGGAGTCGCCGTCGTGCAGATAGCCGCGGACGTGATAGCCGTAGTCTTGATATCGCTCGTAGGGGTCATCGGCGGACACGTGCTCGCATGAGGGCTCGAGTGCCTTGCGAGCTATGGCGATCTGCTCGGCCGCGGCCGCGGCGTTCTCCTGCATCTCGATGTTTCCCTGCGCCAGCTGTGGGATATAGGCGCCGCACACGATTGCGAGGGGCAGCGCCACAAGCGCGACGATCCACTTTTTTGCATGGGGGATAGGCACGCCACAGGCCTCTGCCATGGCCTTCGCGTTGGCAAAGCTCTCGGTAAGCACGTCTGCCGCGGTGGCGACGGCGCCTGCGGCAGCGGCGACTTCTGCCGCGCCGCCCAGGTTGCTTGCGGCCTCGTTGTCGCTGTTCTTGAGCAGGCGTGCGGCGGCCTGCGTGCCAACAACGCCTGCGATCTGTGCCGAGCGGTCTTTCTCGCTCTGTTCGACGGCGAGCCGGTACTGCATTTCCTTCCACTGTTTGCCACGCATGCCAAAGCGCGGGGCGAGAGTGCAATAACAGAATATGACGAGCTCGATGGCGGTGAGCACCAAGGCGGTCATCATGCCCGTCTCTTGGAAGCCTTCGTGATGGAAGACGATGTCGTCGATCATTTCGAAGGGAATGATCGATAAGGGCAGCACGAATGCCATGGCAAGCGCCGCTCCGGCAACCTTGGGGCAGATGCAGTATCGCTGGATGCGCTTACGTTCTTGTTCGGAGAGTGCTGCCATGGCTGGTCCTTGGTGTCGTGGCGGTCGTTGTGGCGCGATGCCGTCATATGTGACTCAGTATAGAGAATCCCGTCATCGGTGAGCGCAGGTCATACGGCAAAAGTGCCACGACTGCCCTGGTTTAGAGCGGGTGCTCCTGCGCCCACGCGATGATGCCGCCCGATACGTATGTGTGCCAAAATAAGCACTCGTATGATGATTTGCAATGTGACAAAGGGACTGTCCCTTTGTCACATTGAGTTGAGAGTGGATGTTGATGTATTTATCGCTGGCCCCCATGGAGGGGATCACCGGGCATGTGTTCCGTCGTGTGCATGCGGAGTGCTTTGGTGCGCTTGACTGCTATTACACGCCGTTTTTACCGCCGCCGCGGGTGGGCAATCGCTTTGGCGGCAAGGCGTTTAAGGAGGTCGATCCGGCCAACAACCAGGGGCTCAACGTGGTGCCCCAACTTATGTCCAAGAACGCGGACGAATTTGTGTGGGCGGCGCAGGTGCTTGCCGATATGGGGTACCGCGAGGTCAACCTCAACTTGGGGTGTCCCTCGGGAACGGTCGTCGCCAAGGGCAAGGGCTCGGGCTTTTTGCGTAACTTGGATGAGCTCGAGGTGTTTTTGAGCGACGTGTGCGAACGCTCGCCGTTGCCGGTGTCCGTTAAGACCAGTCTGGGACTTGAGGATGACGGCGAATACGAGCGCGTGCTCGACCTTTACTGCCGCATGCCACTGGCCGAGCTAATCGTGCACCCTCGTGTGCAAAAGGATCGCTACACGGGCTCGCCGCGCAAAGCGTTTTACGGTGAGACGCTCGCGCGTGCGCCGTTCCCGGTGGCCTATAACGGTGACATCTTTGATCTTGAGGACATGGACGCGCTGGTGGAGGCCTATCCCGGCACGCGCCATGTGATGCTGGGGCGCGGTTTGCTTGCGAACCCCGCGCTGACCCGTATGGTAAACGGCGGCCCTGCCGCTACCGTTGCCGAGCTGCAGCGTTTTCATGACACGCTGTTCGCTGCCTATGCGGACGAGATCGGTGGTAATGCGGTCTTTCGGATGAAGGAGTGGTGGTTCTACGCCAAATGCGCCTTCGCCGATCCCGCCACGGTCCACAAGCTCGTGCGCAAGACCAAGAAGGTCGACGAATACCGCGCCGCCGTCGACCGCGTCTTCCGCGAACAACCCCTCGCGCCCACAGCCTGCTTCCACGGCTAACTAGTCATCGCTATCTGACGGCCTGGACGGCAAGTGCTTCTATTACGCGCTCGGCGCCGGCG
>CAKUHM010000157.1 GCA_934655835.1 uncultured Collinsella sp.
CGCCGCACTTGGGAACGGATGGGCTCCGGTGGGCTCCGCGGTCCTCAAAACCGTTGCGAGGCGTGCAAAACGTCTTGGATGTGTTCGATTCACATACGTTCCCGCCATACGCTACCAGCGCTTTTGTGCTCGCGGTCTTGCTGCGTGCCGCAAAAGCGCTGTTTTGTTTTGTTGCGGAGTCATCATGTCGCCTGCTTTATGGGCAATGGCATGTGGCTTCGTGACCGGGTTTTGAGCATGCCGATGGGGGTGTTTTGCCGTATGACTATCGTAAGACGGGCCGATCTTTCTTGCGTCGTCCAGGCGGGCGGGCTGTCGTCGCGCATGGGCTGCGACAAGGCGCGCATGGCGTTTTGCGGAAAGCCCCTGATCGAGCGCGTGCTGGAGCGGCTCGCCCTGGTCGGCAGCGAACTTGTTGTGACGACCTCGCGCCCCGAGGAGCTCGCCTATCTCAGGGAGTGCGAGTTTGATGGCCTGGTTCCGCGTGTAGTCATGGACGTCGACGGCCCCGCCGGTGCCATGCGCGGCATCGCGAGCTCGCTGGCTGCCGCTCGGCTGCCGCTCGTGGCGATTGTCGCCTGCGACATGCCGTTCGTCTCACCAGAACTGATCGGCACGCTTGCTGATCGGGTTAAGGAGGGCCCGCTCGACGTGTGCGTGCCGCGCGAAGAGCGGGGGATTGAGCCGCTCTGTGCTGTCTGGCGTCGCGATGCCTGTGCGCCGGCGGCTCGCGAGCTCCTCGTCAGCGATCGCCAGCGTATCCGCTGCCTGATCGACCGAGTGCATGCCGGCTATCTAGACGAGCCGCAGATTATCGAGGCGGCCAGGTCGTTGCTCTGCTTCGAAAACGTCAATACGCCCGAGGAGTTTGCGGCAGCCGAGCTGCTCGCCTAGACGATGGGAGTTGCCATGTCTCACGATATCTGTCCCGACACCGGGGAACCTTGTACTTGCGACGGTTCTGAGCCCTGCACCTGCGGCTGTGGCGGTTGCGGACATACGGCCGAGGAAGAGGCCGCGGCGGCCGCATATCGCGAGTCGCATCGCGAGGCCCCGTCCGCTGATGCCCTCGACCACGAACGCAAAATCATCGTGTCGTTCGATAGCACCTTTGATGTGATGGAGTGCGAGCAGCTGTGTCTTGCCGCCGGCGTGCCCGGGCGCATCATGCCGCTGCCCGGTTCCATCACCGCCGGCTGCGGCCTGTGCTGGGCCATGCCGTTCTCGGGTGATGCCCTCGCCGCCTTCCGCGCCGCCACCGAAGGCCGCATAACCCCCGCCGACTATCATCAGCTCGTCCTCTAACCACCAAAACCACCACAAAGGTGCCTGTCCCCAATGTGGTGGTTTTAGTCCATGTGGACGAAACAGCTTCGAAACACGGATTTTGCGCGTCAGGCACTCAAAAACGCATCTACCTGCATCGTAATCAAAACGAAACATCCGCTCGTCGGCTTATGCGTAACTTTGCTGCAACAGTGCGATATTATCCATACTCGATAAAGCTCACGGCGCATAGGGCGCCGCGAACGACACCTTTCTTATCCATCAATTGGAGGAAGCATGAGCTACACGCAGAAAGTTCTCGACGAGCTCAAAGCCCGCTATCCCGAGCAGCCTGAGTTCATCCAGGCCGCGACCGAGATCCTCGGCACCATCCAGCCGGCGCTCGACGCCCACCCCGAGTACGAGGAGGCCGCCCTGCTGGAGCGCCTCGTCGAGCCCGAGCGCATCGTTATGTTCCGTGTTCCCTGGGTCGACGACCAGGGCAAGGTCCAGGTCAACCGCGGCTACCGCGTCGAGTTCAACTCTGCTATTGGACCCTACAAGGGCGGCCTGCGCTTTAACCCGACGGTCACCCTGGGCATGCTCAAGTTCCTGGGCCTGGAGCAGATCCTCAAGAACAGCCTGACCACCCTTCCCATGGGCGGCGGCAAGGGCGGCTCCGACTTTGACCCCAAGGGCAAGTCCAACAACGAGATCATGCACTTCTGCCAGTCCTTCATGACCGAGCTCTATCGCCACATCGGCCCCAACACCGACGTTCCCGCCGGCGACCTGGGCGTTGGCGGCCGCGAGGTTGCCTACATGTTCGGTCAGTACAAGCGCCTGACCAACGAGTGGACCGGCGTCCTCACCGGCAAGGGCCTCTCCTTTGGCGGCTCGCTCGCCCGTACCGAGGCCACCGGCTACGGCCTGGTCTACTTTGTGGACGAGTACCTCAAGAGCCGCGGCGATTCCTTCGAGGGCAAGAACGTCGTCGTTCACGGGTCCGGTAACGTCGCCATCTACGCGGTCCAGAAGGTCGCCCAGCTCGGCGGCAAGGTGCTCGCCTGCTCCGACACTCACGGCTGGGTCGAGGATCCCGACGGCATCGACTACACCGTGCTCGAGCACGTCTACAACCAGAAGCGCTCCGGCCACGACAAGGGCGTCACGCTCGCTATGTACGTCGACGAGAAGCCCAACGCCGTGTGGCACGAGGGTGACGGTCGCGGCGTGTGGCAGCTGGCCTGCGACATCGCACTGCCCTGCGCTCGCGAGAACACGCTGCTGCTCGAGGACGCCCAGGCGCTCGTCGCCAACGGCTGCAAGGTGGTCGGCGAGGGCGCGAACATGCCCACGACCATCGAGGCTACGACCTACTTCCAGGAGAACGGCGTCGCCTTTATGCCCGGTAAGGCTGCCAACGCCGGCGGCGTGCTCGTGTCCGGCCTCGAGATGAGCCAGAACGCCGAGCACCTGTCCTGGACCTTCGAGGAGGTCGACGGCAAACTCGAGCAGCTCATGCGCGGCATGTTCCACAACGTGGACGACACCGCCAAGGAGTACGGCGAGGAGGGCAACTTCGTTATGGGCGCTAACATCGCCGGCTTCCTGAAGGTCGCCGACGCCATGCTCGCCCAGGGCGTCTGCTAAATCTTTCGCTCGACATAGCATCGCAGAAGGCTCCCAGTCATCTTGGCTGGGAGCCTTTTTGATCCGCATGCGACGGAGGAAAACGGTTCATTTTGTCCCGACACGAGATGCGCTCCCTCGTTTGGTACACTTAAAAGCACTGGACAAGTGAAGAGATGGGGGAGAACGTGCTCAAGTTCGGTACCTACGTCCGTGTTGGAAATGCGGCCGAAGCCTATGAGCTCTTGCAGAAAAACCGCAACAACAAGATTGTGGGCGGCGGCATCTGGATGCGCCTGGGTTCGCGTCGTGTGGCGACGGCGATTGACCTTTCGGCCTGCGGACTCGATCAGATCGAGGAGACCGAGACCGAGTTTCGCATCGGTGCCATGTGCACCCTGCGCCAGCTCGAGCGTCATCCCGGGCTCAACGCGCTTGTCAACAATGTCTTTGAGTTCGCCGTCCACGATATCGTGGGCGTGCAGCTGCGCAACACCGCCACGGTGGGCGGCAGCATCTACGGCCGCTTTGGCTTCTCGGATGTGCTCTCGGCCTTCCTAGCGCTCGATTCCTATGTCGAGCTGACGGGCGCCGGCCGCGTGCCGCTCGCCGAGTTCGTGGACATGGGCTACGTGCGTGATGTGATTGAGCACGTGGTGGTCGTCAAGCACGACTACCGCGCGAGCTACGAGGCCGTGCGTAAGGCTGCGACCGACTTCCCCTCGCTTAATGTCACCGCCGCCTGGTGGGACAACTCCTGGCACGTCACCGTGGGCGCCCGCCCGCTGCGCGCGACCCTGCTGCAGGGCGAGGCATGCGGCCTTACGTGCGAGCAGCCTTCCGAGGACGAGCTTCGCGCCCTCGCCGCATCCGTGCGCGCGCTGAGCTACGGCACCAACATGTGGGGCTCGGCCGAGTACCGCCGCCGCATCTCGGCTCCGCTGGCGATCCAGGCCGTGCGCCGCGCCGCCGGCATCGAGCTTTCGGTCGCGCTTGCCCGCGAGTTCGAGACCGTGCAGATCCCCAAGTTTGCCACGGACGAGTATTCCTGCCGCCGCGTGCCCGGCGTCGATTCTAGCGAGGTGCGCTAATGGCTGCCAAACTCATCGATCTTTCCTTTACGCTCAACGG
>CAKUHM010000158.1 GCA_934655835.1 uncultured Collinsella sp.
CGGCCCATGGACGACATGTGCAGAAACTCTGGTCGGAGCCAAAATACCTGTTGACTCGGACGGCGAGCGGGGTAATATGGACGGGTTACTTGCAGAGCCCCGTGAATCTCTGTAACAACACGTACTGTACATGGAGGAGTCTAAGTGATTTCGAAATCGACTCACTACGCCAAGCAGGGCGAGGTCCAGCGCAACTGGGTTCTCGTCGACGCCGATGGTGCTGTCCTGGGCCGTCTTGCCACCCAGATCGCAATGATCCTGCGCGGTAAGAACAAGCCCCAGTTCACGCCCAACAGCGACTGCGGCGACTTCGTTGTCGTCATCAACGCCGATAAGGTCCAGCTTACCGGTAACAAGGCCGACACGAAGACCTATTATCGCCACAGCGGCTACAACGGCGGCCTCAAGGCTGAGAGCTTCCGCCAGGCTATGGAGAAGCACCCGGAGAAGGTCATCGAGCGCGCCGTTCGCGGCATGCTGCCCAAGACCACCCTCGGCCGTGCCCAGATGACCAAGCTTAAGGTCTACGCTGGTGCCGAGCATCCGCACGCTGCCCAGAACCCCACGAAGATTGAGCTGGAGGCTTAAAGATGGCTGAGAACACCGTTGTCTACCAGGGTACCGGCCGTCGTAAGAACGCCGTCGCCCGCGTCCGTCTCGTCCCCGGCACCGGCAAGGTGACTGTCAACAAGCGTGACGCCGAGCAGTATTTCGGCCGTCATCAGCTCGTTGAGAACGCCCTTGCTCCCTTCAAGGTGACCGACACCGCCGGTCAGTTCGACGTTATCGCTCTGTGCGATGGCGGCGGCATCTCCGGTCAGTCCGGCGCTCTGCGCCTGGGCATCGCTCGCGCTCTTCTGAACGCTGGCGACTACCGTGCTGACCTCAAGAAGGCCGGTTTCCTTACGCGCGATGCTCGCGTGGTCGAGCGCAAGAAGTACGGCCTCAAGAAGGCCCGCCGCGCTCCCCAGTTCTCCAAGCGCTAAGGTTTTATCTCCTTACGAGATACAATGTACAAGCGGGGCCTGCCGATTCCTCGGCGGGTCCCGCTTTTCTTTTCGACTAGGGTGGGCGGTTGCATATCGCCTGCTAGGGAAGGAGCGATCCTATGCCCCAGAACATCTTCGGTACCGACGGCGTCCGTGGCGTCGCCAATGCCGACCTCTCGTGCGACCTCGCGTTTCGCCTGGGCCGCGCGGCGACCAAGTTCCTTGGTCCGGATATCTGCGTCGGCCGCGACACGCGTCTTTCGGGCACCATGCTCGAGAGCGCTCTGACCGCCGGCATCATGGCCGAGGGCGGCCGTCCGCACTGCTGCGGCGTCATCCCCACGCCTGCCGTGGCGCTGCTCACCGTTCAAAACGAGCTCGACGGCGGCATCGTCATCTCCGCTTCGCATAATCCGCCGGAGTTCAACGGCATCAAGTTCTTTAGCCGCAAGGGCATGAAGCTTCCCGACGCCGTCGAGGAAGAGATCAGCGCCTGGGTCATGTCCGAGGAAGCCATGGCTGCCGACACGCTGCCGACCGGTGCCGGCGTGGGCCACATCATCAAGATGAAGGACGCTCGCAAGGCATACGTCGACCACGCCATCGATACGCTTGATGGCCTGAGGCTCGATGGCCTGGTCGTTGCCGTCGACTGCGGTCACGGTGCTTCCTGCCAGACTACGCCCGCCGCGCTGCAGCGCCTGGGTGCCACGGTCCATGCCATCAACACCGATTACTGCGGCACCGACATCAATGTCGAGTGCGGCTCTACGCACCTCGAGCCCCTGCGTGAGCTCGTGCTGCGTACCCACGCCGATATCGGCCTGGCCCACGACGGCGACGCCGACCGCGTGCTATTCGTGGACAGCGAGGGCAATGAGATCGACGGTGACTACATCCTGGCCATCTGCGGCTCCGACCTGGCCGCCCGTGGCAAACTCGCCAACTCCGAGATCGTCTCGACCGTCATGTGCAACCTTGGCTTCTCCATCGCTATGAAGGAGCAGGGCTTCGAGATGGTTCAGACCGCTGTGGGCGACCGTTATGTTCTTGAGCGTATGCTCACGGACGGCGCCGTCATCGGTGGCGAACAGTCCGGCCACATCATCTTCCTGGAGCACAACACCACCGGTGACGGCCTGGTGACGGCTCTGCAGCTGCTGGCCGTGCTCAAGCGCACCGGTCGTACC
The DNA here is from genome assembly GCA_934655835.1 of uncultured Collinsella sp. The sequence continues at coordinate 2,180 of CAKUHM010000158.1, forward strand.
CTCACCGATCTTGCCGGCATCATGAAGAAGTACCCGCAGGTACTCGTCAACGTGCATTCCGACAACAAGGCCGGTCTGGACGATTGCCAGCCCATCTGGGATGCCGTCGCTGCTGCCGAGAAGGAGCTTGACGGCCGCGGCCGCATTCTGGTGCGCCCGAGCGGTACCGAGCCGCTGGTCCGCGTGATGGCCGAGGCCGAGACGCACGAGCTGACCCAGCGCGTTGTTGACGACATCGTCGAGGTTGTCAAGCGCGAACTTCCCTAATGGTCAAAAACGGGTGCCAAGTGGTAAACTGTTAAAACTATTTTGATTGATTGGTATGTCCGAGGGGGAGCATGTTCACTAAAGTCCTAAGGTCTTTTGGTATGCGTGGTCGAGTCCTTACGCTGGATGCTCCCATCTCGGGCGACGTCATTCCGTTGTCCGAGGTCAATGATCAGACATTTGCCACCGGCCTTTTGGGCCAGGGCGTGGCGATTCAGCCTACTGGCACGCGTGTGATTGCGCCGGCAGACGCCAAGGTCGAGGCCATTTTTCCCACGGGGCACGCCGTTGCGCTTAACACGGTCGATGGCTTGGACGTGCTCATCCACGTTGGTTTGGACACTGTTCAGCTCGAGGGCAAGCACTTTACCGTGCATGCACAGGTGGGCGATGTCGTCCATAAGGGCGACGTGCTCATCGAGTTCGATCGCGAGGCAATTGCTGCCGAGGGCTATGATGTGACGGTTCCCATCTTAGTGTGCAACTCCGTTGAGTTCTCGAGCATCAAGGGCTCCGTTGGCGTGCATGTCGAAGAGATGGACCAGCTCATCGTTGCTCGCGAGCGCTAGCAAGTGCACGTGGCCATTAGCCTACAATTCAAACACGTTTACGGAGGGCGCCCTTGAAAGAGGACGCCCTCCGTGGCAAGATGGAATTTGTCCGAAGCTAAAAGGCTTTGGGTCACCGTGGACGGGCAGGGGCCTCGACGCGGCTAGACACGAGACACATACATTACGCGACCTCGCCCTGGTGGCCGCACACGTTGGTTGCGGCCGACGCGGGCCGCGGGCAAGTGCTTGTAAGGGGAGCCTTGCCTCTCTTGTACGAGAAAGGACGCGTAATGAAGATCATTAAAGCTAAAGACTACGAGGATATGAGCCGCAAGGCCGCCAATATCATCTCGGCGCAGGTTATCCTCAAGCCCGACTGTGTGCTGGGCCTTGCCACCGGCTCCACCCCGATCGGTGCCTACAAGCAGCTCGCTGCTTGGTACGAGAAGGGCGACGTCGACTTTGCCGAGGTCAGCACCTACAACCTGGACGAGTATCGCGGCCTTTCGCACGACGATCCCCAGAGCTATCACTACTTTATGCGTGAGAACTTCTTCGATCACATCAACATCGACCTGAACAACACGCATGTGCCCGACGGTTCCAACCCCGACGCCGCCGCTGCCTGCTCTGAGTACGACAAGATCGTCGCCGCCGCCGGTTACCCGGATCTGCAGCTGCTCGGCATTGGCAACAACGGCCACATCGGCTTCAACGAGCCCGATGACCACTTCTCCAAGGGCACGCACTGCGTCGACCTCACCGAGAGCACCATTCAGGCCAACAGCCGCCTGTTCGACAGCATCGACGATGTTCCCCGTCAGGCCTACACCATGGGTACCCAGACCATCATGTATGCCCGCATGATCCTAGTCGTCGCCAACGGCGAGGCCAAGGCTCAGGCCGTGCATGACATGTGCTATGGCCCGGTTACGCCCGAGTGCCCGGCTTCGATCCTGCAGCTGCACACCAACTGCGTCGTGGTCGCTGACGAGGCCGCCCTTTCGCTCTGCGAGTAGCACGAGCC
>CAKUHM010000159.1 GCA_934655835.1 uncultured Collinsella sp.
TTCATCCATAGAGGAGGCACCCTTGAAGGCGGACACTCAAACCATCGACATCCTGTTGTTGGGCAGCGGCGGCCGCGAGCATGCTTTGGCAGCTAAGCTCGCAGCATCACCGCGCGCCGGCAAGCTCTACATCGCGCCGGGCAACGGCGGCACCGCGAGCTGCGGCGAGAACGTTGTTCTCGACGACTGTGATCCTGCGGCCGTGGCGGCGTTTGCGCAGAGCCACGGATGCGGACTCGTGGTAATTGGCCCCGAGGCTCCGCTCGTGGCGGGCGTGGCCGACGCCGTGCGCGCGGCGGGCATTCCCTGCTTTGGCCCGGGTGCCGAGGGCGCCCAGATGGAGGGTTCCAAGCTGTTCTCCAAGCAGCTCATGGAGCGCGCCGGTATCCCGACGGCAGCCTACGGCTCGTTTACCGACGAGGCTTCGGCTCTCGCCTACGTGCGCGAGCAGGGCGCCCCGCTGGTCGTGAAGGCCGACGGCCTTGCCGCGGGCAAGGGCGTTATCGTGGCGACCGAACTTGAGCAAGCCGAGGATGCCGTGCGCGAGTGCTTTGGCGGCACCTTTGGCGATGCCGGCAACACCGTGGTTATCGAGGAGATGCTCGTTGGTCCCGAGTGCTCGCTGCTGGCCTTTACCGACGGCAAGACCGTGCGCCCCATGGCCACCTCGCAGGACCACAAGCGCGCGCTCGAGGGCGACAAGGGCCCCAACACCGGCGGCATGGGCGTCTACAGCCCGGTGCCCATCGTGACCGACGAGGAGCACGCCACCATGGTGGCGGTCATGGAGCAGACCGTGGCAGAGCTCGCTGCCGAGGGTATCGACTATCGCGGCTGCCTGTACGGCGGCTTTATGCTTACCCCGGCCGGCCCCAAGGTGCTGGAGTTCAATGCCCGCTTTGGCGATCCCGAGACGCAGGTCGTGCTGCCGCGCCTTAAGAACGACCTGGTCGAGGTCATGCTCGCCTGCGCCAACTGCGAGCTCGATCAGATTGAGCTCGACTGGCGTGACGAGTGGGCCGTGGCCGTTGTCCTGACGAGCGCGGGCTATCCCGGCAGCTACGAGAAGGGCAAGGTCATCACCGGTATCGCCGATGCCGAGGCCATGGAGAACGTGACCGTGTACCACGCGGGCACTGCCGTGGTGGACGGCCAGCTCGTGACCAATGGTGGCCGCGTGCTTGCCGTGACCGCTCTGGGCGACACGTTCGAGAACGCTCGCAACCTTGCCTACGAGGCCTGCGAGAAGATTGATTTTGAGGGCAAGACTCTGCGTCACGACATCGGCCTGCGCGCGCTGCGCGGCCGTGACGCCTGGGATGCCTAAAGTCCGAGAGGAATGAGACGGATGGACGAGAAGAACGAAGAGCTCGTGGATGCGCAGATCGTCGAGGAGGACAGCCGCGTGTATGGGCACGCCGAGGGCGAGCCTGGCGGCGAGGTCGTCGATGAGCCGATGCTGGTGCTGGGCGATGACGACCCGCACGATGCCGAGCTGCACGAGAAGATTCTTTCGGAGGAGTGTGCCTGGAAGGGCAAGATCCTCGACGTCCACCGTCTTGAGGTGGAGCTGCCCAACGGCCACCGCAGCGCCCGCGACATCATTCGCCATCCGGGTGCGGCGGCCGTTGTGGCGCTGACCGAGAGCGGCAAGATTGTGCTGGTGCGTCAGTACCGCACCGCCATCGACCGCGTGACGGTCGAGATTCCCGCCGGCAAGCTCGACCCGGGCGAGGATCCGCTTGATTGTGCCAAGCGTGAGCTGCACGAGGAGACGGGCTTTAGGGCCGGTCGCATTCGCTTTTTGACGTCGATCGTTACGACCTGCGGCTTCTGCGACGAGATCATCCATATCTACTTGGCTACCAAGCTCGAGTTCGACGCGCCCAACCCCGATGATGACGAGTTCGTCAACGTGGACCTGGTGCCGCTGCACGAGCTGATCGATGCCGTGCTCGACGGCAAAATCGAAGATGCCAAGACCGTCGTGGGCGCCTTGGCCTGCGACAGTATTGCGCACCGTTTGGGTGGAACTGATCTTTAACAAGTAGGGATGGCTCTGGGACAAGTACTGCTGATAATTTTGTCCCAGGGCCTTGCGTTGCTGTTTTATCTCCGAGGACCGCATGTTTAGAAGATTCCTTTCGTACTACAAGCCCCAGATGGGGCTTTTTGTTGCCGATACTGTTTGTGCTCTGGTGCTTGCCGCCATTGACCTGGCGTTTCCTATCATTCTGCGCAATCTGACCGGCGGGCTCTTTACCCAGGGCCAGGCTGCCATTATGCAGGCGCTCGGTATGATCGCGGTGGGCATGGTGCTGATGTATGCCATTCGCTGTGCCTGCCGCTACTTTGTGAGCTATTGGGGCCATGTGATGGGCGCGCGCATGGAGTCCAAGATGCGCGAGGACCTGTTCGATCAGTACGAGCGCTTTAGCTTTGCGTACTTCGATCGCAACAGCTCGGGCGACATGATGAGTCGCGTGGTCAACGACCTGTTCGATATCTGCGAGGCGGCACATCACGTGCCCGAGTGGATCATCATCTGCGGCATCGAGATTATCGGCTCGTTTGTGATTCTGTTTACTATTGCCCCGGTGCTGGCGCTTGCCATGGCTGTGGTGACGGCGGCGTTCGCGGTCATCATGTTTTGGCAGAACATGCGCATGCGCGAGGTCTTTAGCGACAACCGCAAAAAGATCAGCGGCATCAATGCGCAGCTGCAGGATTCGCTGGCGGGCATGCGCGTGGTCAAGAGTTTTGCGAATGAGGAGACCGAGCGCTTCAAATTCCGCGCCTCCAACAATCGCTATCTTTCCTCCAAAGAGAACATGTACCACGCCATGGGCGTTTACACCGCGACATATGGCCTGCTCTCGGGCGTGCTCTACGTGATCGTGGTGCTGCTCGGCGGTTGGCTGGTCGCCCAGGGCCAGCTGCAGGCGGTCGATATGGCGACCTTTGCGCTCTACATTTCGCTCTTCTGCACGCCGCTCGAGACGCTCGTCAACTCGGCCGAGATGTATCAGAAGGCCATTGCCGGGTTTAAACGCATGGACGAGGTACTTTCGACCGCGCCGGATATTCAGGACAAGCCGGGTGCGGCGGACCTGCAGGTCACGGCCGGTGCCGTGGACTACCGCGACGTGTGCTTTAGCTACGAGGACGTTGAACTTGGCGAGGCCGGTGCCGATGAGCGACCCGTGATCGACCACATGGATCTGTCCATCAAGCCCGGTCAGACCATCGCACTGGTCGGCCCCTCTGGCGGCGGTAAGTCCACGACCTGCTCGCTGCTGCCGCGCTTTTATGACGTGGCTGCCGGATCCATCAGCATCGACGGTCAGGACGTGCGCGATGTGACGCAACAGAGCCTTCGCCGTGCCATCGGCCTGGTGCAGCAGGACGTCTACCTGTTCGATGGCACGATCGGCGAGAACATCGCCTACGGCAAGCCGGGTGCCACGGCAGAAGAAATCGCCGAGGCCGCTCGCCGTGCCAATATCGACACCTTTATCGAGTCGCTGCCGCAGGGCTATGACACGGTGGTGGGCGAGCGCGGCAGCCGTCTTTCGGGCGGCCAGAAACAGCGCGTCGCCATCGCACGCGTGTTCCTCAAGAACCCCAAGATCCTTATCTTGGATGAGGCGACGAGCGCTTTGGATAATGAGAGCGAGGAGGCGGTGCAGGAGTCGCTTGAGGAGCTGGCGCGCGGCCGCACCACGATCATCATCGCCCATCGTCTGTCGACCATTAAGCATGCCGACGAGATTGCGACCGTTGAGCATGGTCGCGTTGTGGAACGTGGCACGCACGAGGAGCTTCTCGCTCGTGGCGGCACCTATGCCCGTTACTATCGAATGCAGTTCGAAGGTGCGCGCGCGCACGAGCTCGACTGATTGATATGACAGGAAGTTTATGGCTGATAAGAACCCTTTGACTCCGGAAGAAGTGACGGAGTTATTCTCCGAAATCGACGCATCCGGCGTCTTGGATCCTACGCTCGCCAAAAAGCG
>CAKUHM010000160.1 GCA_934655835.1 uncultured Collinsella sp.
ACCTAATGTCGAGGCCATCAAGCTGCTCGACGAGGATTTCCAAAACAACCCGGTCGAGAATGTGCCTTCCGACGTGTTTAAGCACGGTCGCCGCACCGAGGCGCTGCCGCCCAAGGTACTGCGTAAATACGACAAGATCTGGACGAATCTGAAGGGATAGATCGATATGAGCAATTCGACCGAAGTCGATTTTAGGTTTCTTTCGGAGCCCGATATCATCAAGGCGGGCGCGACCGACATGGCGCACTGCATCGATGTGATGGAGGACCAGTTTAAGTTGCTGAGCTTGGGCGACTACCGTATGAGCGGCAAGAACAAGAACAGCCACGGCGCTTTTCTGGACTTTCCCGATAGCTCGCCGTTTCCCAACATGCCCGTTGCCGGCCCCGACCGCCGCTTTATGGCCATGTGTTCCTATCTGGGCGGCAGCTACAACATGTGCGGCCTTAAGTGGTACGGCTCCAACGTCAACAACCGCGAGAAGGGACTGCCGCGCTCGATTCTGACGCTCATGCTCAACGATCCCGATACGGGTGCGCCGCTGGCGCTGATGAGCGCAAACCTTATCAGCAGCTATCGTACGGCTGCCGTGCCCGCCGTGGGCGTGCGCTACCTGGCACGCAAGGACGTGCGCACGGTGGGCATTATCGGTCCGGGCGTGATGAACAAGACCACGCTGCGCTCGTTTTTGATGGAGCGTCCCGACATCGAGACCGTCAAGGTTAAGGGGCGTGGGCGCCGCTCGCTGGAGTCCTACGTCGATTACGTACATCAGAACTTCCCGAGCATTAAAAACGTGCAGATCGTCGATACCGAGGAAGAGGCTATTCGCGACAGCGACCTGGTGAGCGTCGCCACCAACGAGAATGGCGGCATCGAGACGTATCCGCGCGTCAAGCGCGAGTGGGTCAAGCCCGGTGCGCTCATTTGCGCCCCGAGCGATCTGTATGCCGATCGCGAGCCGTTTATCGAGGGCGAGTGGAAGTGCGTGACCGACCTGTATCCCATGTACGAGGACTGGCGCGACGAGATCGGCCGCTTTGACGTGTGCGGCACGCTCGGCAACGAGTGGGTCGATATGGTCGACTATGGCATGCTGCCGCGCGAGCGCGTGGTGGATCTGGGCGACATCGTGCGTGGCGTCGATCCCGGTCGCACGTGCGAGGACGACATCTACTTCTTTAGCATCGGCGGCATCAACACCGAGGACGTGAGCTGGGGTACCACGATCTACCGCAAGGCAGTCGAGATGGGTTTGGGTCAGGAGCTCAAGCTCTGGGACACGCCTGCGCTGGCGTAAATTGTCATGCGACATATGCGGTGCGATGGCACCGTCGATAAGGCAAGGGGATGGTCCTCCTTGCCTTTTTTATTGCAGCTCCCATTGTTTCGGTTTGAATGGTAATAGACCGGAAACTGCTCGTTAACAGGGTGAATCGTAGGATAGGCGCTGTTGGTAACCGATAGACGAGAGGGGTTTGGTGGTGCCATGTCCAGGATTGTCGAACATCCCATTTTGGGTGCTCCCAGCAAGGGGAGTCGAGTCGTTTTTACCTATGACGGCGTTGAGATGGAAGGGTACGAGGGCGAACCGATTGCCATGGCGCTTAAGGCCGCGGGTGTCGAGGTTCATCGTTTTACCGCCAAGCGCCACGAGCCGCGTGGAGTCTTTTGCGCTATCGGGCGCTGTACCGACTGCGTCATGGTCGTGGACGGTAAGCCCAACGTGCGTACGTGCATGACGCCGCTCGCCGCCGGTATGGACGTGCGCACGCAAGACGGCGTCGCCCCGCTCGATTTGGATGACCCGCGTGCCGAGACTCTGGTTGCCGAGGCCGCCGCAAGCCCTGCTGCCGTAAAGGAGGCTGAGTAGCATGGAGCGTCATGATCTGGTCGTGGTCGGCGCCGGCCCCAGTGGCCTTTCCGCTGCCATCGAAGCCGCCAAGCGCGGGCTCGACGTCGTCGTATTTGACGAGAACGCTCGTCCCGGCGGTCAGCTGTTCAAGCAGATTCACAAGTTCTTTGGCTCCAAAGAGCACCGCGCCAAGGTCCGCGGTTTTCGCATTGGCGACGAGCTTCTTGCCGAGGCGGATGCGGCGGGCGTCAACGTGGTGCTCGACGCCACGGTGATCGGCCTGTATGAGGGTCGCGAGGTCGTGGTGCGCGTGGGCGATGTCGTGCGCCATGTGAAGGGCGACGCCGTCCTGGTCGCCACGGGTGCGGCCGAGAACACGCTCAACTTTCCCGGTTGGACGCTGCCCGGCGTGATCGGCGCCGGTGCCGCACAGACCATGATGAACCTGCATGGCGTAAAGCCGGGCGACCGCGTGCTCATGGTCGGCTCGGGCAACGTTGGCCTGGTCGTGTCGTTTCAGCTGTTGCAGGCTGGCTGCGACGTGGTCGCGCTCGTCGATGCCGCGCCGCGCGTGGGCGGTTACGGTGTTCATGCTGCCAAGGTGGCCCGCTGCGGCGTGCCATTTTACCTGTCACATACCGTGGTGGCCGCCGAGGGCGACGACCGCGTGACCGGTGTGGCGATCGGCGAGGTCGACGCGCATTGGCAGGTTGTTCCCGGTACCGAGAAGCACTTTGACGTGGACACGATCTGCGTGGCCGTGGGCCTGTCTCCCATGAGCCAGCTGCTCTCGATGGCCGGGTGCGAGATGGTCGACGACCCCAAGCGCGGCGGCTATGTCCCGGTGTGCGACGAGAAGGGCGCGACGAGCGTGCCTGGCGTGTATGTCTCGGGCGATGTCGCGGGTATCGAGGAGGCAAGCTCCGCCATGATCGAGGGCCGCATCTCGGGCGTGGCGATCGCCGAGTACCTGGGCTACACCGATGCGGCGGACGCCGGCGAGTCCGAGGATAAACTCGAGGCCTCGCTCGCCACGCTTCGCCAGGGTATGTTTGCACCCAAGAATCGTGGCAAGAAGATCGAGTCCACGGAGGAGGGCTGTCCGGTCTCGCAGCATCTGCTGCGCCATGGCTACCTTGCCGATGAGGAGCTCGACAGCTATCCCGGCGTGACGCATATGGCGGGCGTGCATCCGGTGATCGAGTGCACGCAGAATATCCCCTGCAATCCGTGCCAGGATGCCTGCAAAAAGGGCTGCATCTCCATTGGCGAGCACATTACGTCATTGCCGATCGTGGTCGAGGATTCGCATTGCATCGACTGCGGCATGTGCGTGGCAAGCTGTCCGGGCCAGTCGATCTTTTTGGTCAACGAGGACTGCGGCGACGGCACCGCGACGGTCACGCTGCCCTACGAGTTCTATCCGCTGCCGCAGGTGGGCGATTACGGACGCGCACTGAGCCGCTCGGGCGAGCCGGTGTGCGACGCCCAGGTGGTGCGCGTGCGCAGCGTCAAGGCGTTTGACAAGACGGCGCTCGTGACCATGAGCGTGCCCAAGGAGTTTGCCATGACGGTGCGCATGTTCAAGCCTGCTGAGGAGACCGAGGAGGTGGCCTGCCATGAGTGAGGCCGTGAACTTTTACAAGGAGCCGGGCGAGCCGCTCGACCGTGCGGCGATTGACTTGGGGCCCTACGTGCCCGCGTCCGATGACGACGTGCTCGTGTGCCGTTGCGAAGAGGTGACCAAGGGCGATATTCGCCGCGCCATCCACGACGGCATGTACACCATGACCGAGATCCGTCGTTATCTGCGCCAGGGCATGGGCTTGTGCCAGGGGCAGAGCTGCACCAAGCTCGTGCGCCGCATTATGGCCACGGAGCTTGCGGGCACACCGGCAGTAGCGCTTTTGGAGCCCGAGACCTCGCGAGCTCCCATGCGCCCGATCGAGATGAGCGTGCTCGGCAACGGCGAAGAGGGGAGAGCGTAGCCATGGCGGGAACTTATGCAGATATCACCGACGTCGCCTGCGATGTCGTCATTATCGGCGCCGGCGTGATCGGATGCGCGGCGGCGTACAACCTGGCCAAGAAGGGCCGCAGTGTCACGGTGCTCGACCGCGAGTCCAATGTGGGCGAGGGC
>CAKUHM010000161.1 GCA_934655835.1 uncultured Collinsella sp.
CGCATCAACGGCCAGGACGTGACGCGCATGAAGCAGGCCAAGCTTTCGCAGTTCCGCCGCGAGGAGCTGGGCTTTATCTTCCAGGACTCCAACCTGCTTGACACGCTCACGGCGCGCGAGAACATTGCCCTGCCGCTCACCATCGCCCGTATGAACGCTGCCGAAATCTCGACCCGCGTGCAGGACGTGGCCGCACGTCTGTCCATCAGCCAGGTGCTCGACAAGTACCCCTACCAAATGTCCGGTGGCCAGCAGCAGCGCGTTGCTGCAGCTCGCGCGCTCGTCACCGACCCCACCATGATCATGGCCGACGAGCCCACCGGCGCCCTCGATTCCAAGAGCGCCCGTCTGCTGCTCGAGAGCCTGGAGGCCCTCAACCGCCGCCTGCGCGCCACGGTGCTCATGGTCACGCACGACAGCTTTGCCGCCAGCTATACGAGCCGCGTGCTGTTTATCCGCGACGGCAAGATCTTTACCGAGCTGCGCCGCGGCGACACCGACCGCCGAGAGTTCTTCGACCGCATTATGGAGGTCGTTGCCATGATGGGCGGTGAGGGCTCCGATGCTCTGTAAACTCGCTTGGGGCAACGTCCGCCGCGCCGGCCGCGACTACCTCGTCTACCTTTTGACGCTCACCCTGGGCGTCACCGTCTTCTACGCCTTTAACACCGTCTCGATGCAGGTTGACATTGCCGGCATCGATGAAGAGGGCTTGGCGCAGGTTATGGGCAGCATGCTCGGCTACCTGACGTACTTTTTGGCCGGTGTCATGGCCTTTTTGATGGTGTACGCCAATAACTTCATCATGAAACGCCGCAAAAAGGAGTTTGGCCTGTACCAGGTGCTCGGCATGGGCCGCGGGCGCGTCGCCACGATCATGGCGCTCGAGACCGTGATAGTATCGGTCGTGGCCTTTGTCGCCGGCATTGTGCTGGGCGTGGGACTCTCCCAGCTCATGACGTTCTTTACGGCCTCGCTCTTTAAGACGCAGATTGCCGACTTCCACTTCTTTTTCTCGGTGCATGCGTTCAACCTGACCCTTGCCTGCATGCTCGTGATGTTTGTGCTCACGTTACTGCTGAACCTTCGCGCCGTGCGTCGCACCAAACTCATCGAGCTTATGGGTGCCGAGCGCCGCAACGAGAGCATCAAAACGCGCAATCCTTGGATCGCGATTACCATCTTTGCCGTGGGCGTGGCGCTCGTGGGTGTGGCCTATTACCGTCTGCTACGTGATGGGTTCCCGCTAACCGCGACGGACAGCAAGCTGCAAGAGGCCATGAGCCAGTTTGGCATTACGACCGCTATGGTTACCGTGGGCACCTTTGCGCTGTTCTGGGGACTTTCGGGCATACTTATCAAGCTGCTGCAGAGCCTGCGCAGTGTCTATTGGCGCGGTCTGAACATGTTTACTGTGCGCCAGCTTTCGGCCAAGGTCAACACGGTGTGCTTTTCGATGGGCGTCATCGCGATGATTCTGTTCCTCGCCATCACCTCGGTGACCTGCGGTATGTCGATTGCCAACGTGATGAACGAGAATCTGGAGCGCTATAACCCTGTTGACGTGTCTCAGACGTATATCTATTACACGCCCGAAACGCTCGACTACTACAAGGAGTATGTCAATCCGTCTGAGGCCGATCGCATGGTGCTGGCCGATGCAACGGTCGATTTGTACGCTGCATGGCACGGTGAGCGCAAGTCGGCGGACAACAACGACGAGACCGGCAAGAAGGTCGATATCGCCGATGTTGCCGGTGAGCATGTGCAGATCGATTCGTATCTGAGTTACCCGCTTGGCGGCTCGGGCCCCTCGGTGGTGGCGGGTGAGATGTGCAAGGCCATGGGCGAAAAACTTCCCAAGGCGCTCGAGGGAAGCAACGCCGATGCGATGGGTCTGTTTGTGACGCCGGCGAGCCAGTACAACAAGCTGCGCCAGATGATGGGCGAGGAGCCGGTGAGCATTGGCCGCGACCAGTATCTGCTCACGTGTGATATGGGCGGTGAGCTGGGCGACCTGTACACCAAGTATATGGCTGGCGACCATACCCTCACCTTGGGCGGGCATGAGCTCAAGCCCGCAACCGATAAGTCGGACGAGGACACGGCGGCCATCGCCAACTCGGCGATGGGCAGCAATCCCGGTACCGTGGTCGTAGCCGATGAGCTGCTGTCCCAGCTTAATCTGCAGCCGTATTCCAGTAATCTGCTCGTTAACTACAAGCAGGGGATGGATGTGACCAAGGCAGACGAGAGCATTAAATACACCTTGCTCGACAATCTGCTCGTTGACGGCAAGGAGCCGGGGTCGTGGGGAGTCTTTATCACGCGTTCCGAGATGTACACGCAAGCAGCGCAGATGAACGGCATGATTAGCTATCTGGCCATCTACATTGGCTTTGTGCTGGTCGTTGCATGTGCGGCGATACTGTCGATCCAGCAGCTCTCCAATGTGGCCGACGGCAGCCGCAGCTATCGTGTGCTGGCACAGATCGGCTGTGACGACCGTCAGATCCGGCATTCGGTGATGGCGCAACAAGCGGTATTCTTCCTGTTCCCGCTGACAGTGGGCCTGGCGCACTCCTTTGTGGCGCTCAAGGTGATCATTGAGCTGGTGAGCGTGTTCGGCAACATGAGCATCGCCGGTACCGTGGGCCTCACCTGTGCAATCTTCCTGGCGGCCTATGGTGGCTACTTCCTGGTGACCTACCTCATGAGCACCGGCATGGTACAAGCCGCCATCGCCACCCGCTACAGCGAGTAACAAGCCGGTAAAACCGTCGCAAAATCAGAGGCGTATGACCGCCGCGAAGGGACCAGGGGCCCTTTCGCGGCGGTATTTTGCCTATCTGGTGCGTCTCGGATGCAAGTGAGTAGACTTTTTTGAACTTGCCGAGCACATCACGACAAATGATTGATAAAACCGCAGGTCAGGGCTGTGGCGTTTTAGGGCGTGCTTGGCCTCCTGTAAAAAGCCTACTCACTTAGTTTTTCTGTTAGAAGATCGCCACGAGGGAAAACAGCTCTCTCGCGGCGGTTGGCGTTTGCCCAGATAAAACCTACCAAAATAAACCTGTCCCTTTTTGGCAGGCTAGCGCTTCCAAAAGTGGAGGATCAGCGTGGTGCGGTTTTGCTGCTCGGTTTTGACCAGGATGTTGTGGATGTGGGTCTTGACGGTGCCCACGGCAAGGAATAGCTCGTCAGCGATCTCTTGGTTCGACTTGCCCAGTACGACCAGGCGCATGACCTCGGTTTCGCGGTTGGAGAGCTTGTAGGCGTTGCGATAGAAGGGCATCTGCTCTTCGATGTGTCGATCAAGATCGCTGACGTTCTTTTCCTCGGGCGCCTCTTGCATGCGAATCGAAAGCACGTGATAGGAGTAGATGATCAGCAGAATTGCAAAGTAGCAAGCGAAGACGTTCTCGCTAAAGTTGCGCTCGGACAGGTACAACTGCAGCCAAGAGGGCGCCAGGCTCATGGGAACCACCAAGATGTTGTAGAAGTCCTCGGCAACGATGCAGCCAACCAGAATGGCGCCGATAATCAGGTGTTTCTTCTGGTTGTTAACACGTGCCTTCAGCTCAACCTTTGCACTCTTGTGAGCCGTCCAAAAGATATACAGTCCCACAAAGATGAGGAACACCTGACGCATGGTGTAGTAAAGCCACTGGTGCATGGGGCCATAGGGGACGGCGACGATAATCAGCAGCTCGCTCAGCAAAAACGTTGCGACGGGGATGACGAACAGCTTCTTAGAATGCTTGTCGAGCAAGTCCATGGCGATCAGCCAAATAAAAGCCTGTGAAGCGGTCGCCACAAGGGTCCGCAACACAGGCATGGTAATTGAGTAATAGTCGCTTGCCGGAAAGCTCTGGTTTTGCAACGTGTATTCAAAAAAGAAGATCTCGGTCATCTCGATGGCGTAGCAAATAAAAACGCCGCTGCCATAGATAAAGAAGCGTCGACGGGACGAGGC
>CAKUHM010000162.1 GCA_934655835.1 uncultured Collinsella sp.
CGACGGAACACTCGCCTGGCAAGACCCTCGAGTGGCACAAGAGCTTCCCGAGAGCGAGCGAGACCTCTCCCCCTATCCCAATGAAGCGGTCTCGCAAGCCATCCGTGATTTTGTCGCCAAGGGCAATATGGCGTTTATCTGCACAGGGCGCACGCTGAGCTGCATCCATCCAAAGCTGCTCGAGCTGCCCTGGACCGGCATCGTCTGCCTCGCGGGTGGCTATGTCGAACTTGAGGGACACGTGATTCGCGATTTGGCGATGACGCCCGGCATGCTGCAACGCCTTGCTCCCATTCTTGAGCAATCGGACGAAGTGATTCGTTTTGAGGGACTCAATGGCGTCGTTCGCATGAGTGCCGATGCGCCCGACGCCCCCGGATACGCCCGCACCGTGGGCGATGCAATTACGCAGCTGCAACATTACAGCGCCTACAAGATCTTAATGTCCACGTCGCTTGCCAACCGCATCGCTCAGGATCAAGCGTTTGAGCCGCTGCTCTGCTTTAACGAGCTCGAGCTCGAAGTGACCGAGATTTCGCCTCGCGAATGTACCAAGCGCGAGGGTATCCAGTCCGTACTCGACGCTCTCGACCCCAACCATGGAACGGTGTATGGCATCGGTGATGCCAGCAATGACATCTCGCTGATGAACGCCGTCGATGTCGGTATCGCCATGGGCAACGCACCGGACTTCCTCAAGGAAAAGGCCGACTATGTCACCGACAGCATCGACCACGACGGCGTCGTCACCGCGCTCGAACACTTTGGGCTTATCTAGCCAAGCCCCTACCGCACTTGCGGCCGCATGGACCAATCGTCTTCAACCGCCGCGCTCGACGCCCTAATGTGGCAATATGTTGTCTGCATAATGCAACGGTGCAACCTAAGAAAGAATGCGAGAACCCGTGTCCAGTCCGTTTACCAGCTTTTTAGCCCAGCACTTTAACCAGATTAACGACTATCTGGCCACGTTTTTTGACGGACAGGCGACTTCCGCCGATATCGAGCGTTACCTGTATACCCCGCTCTCGGCATTTACGGCCAACGCCGGCAAGCGCCACCGCCCGCTCATCTGCATGCTCGCCGCCACCGCGGTAGGTGGCAGCTTTGAGAGCGCCCGCAGCGCGGCGGCAGCTATCGAGCACTTTCAATCGGGAGCGCTTATCCATGACGACATCGCCGACAACGGCCAACTGCGTCGCGGCAAGCCCTGCATGCACCTTACCGAGGGCACGGGGCTTGCCATCAACTGCGGCGACCTAGCGCTCACCATGGTCACCAAGACGGTTCTCGACGACCCCACGCTCGAGGCAGATGTGAAACTCCGTGTACTCCACGAGCTCACCGAGATGATCGTTCACACCATCGAGGGCCAGGCGCTCGACTTGGGCTGGGTCCGCGACGGGCGCTTTGACATCTCGGTCGACGATTATCTGGACATGGCGACGCACAAGACCGCGTACTACAGCGGAGCCACGCCACTTGCCGCCGGAGCCATTATCGGCGGCGGCAGCGAGGAGCAAATTGAGGCGCTGCGCGCCTTTGGCCTGCACACGGGCCTTGCCTTCCAGATCCAAGATGATCTGCTCAACTTGATCGGCACCAAGGAGGCCGCCAACAAGGACTTCCGCACCGATATCACAGAGGGCAAGCGCACCCTCGTCGCCGTGCACGCCCTGTCAGACGAGCGTTATCACGACGAGGTCGAGGCAATCCTTTCCTCGGGCACCGAGGACCCCGCGCAACTCGCACGTGCTGTGGAGATCTTCCAGAAGACCGGCTCTGTCGATTTCGCTCATAACTACGCGCTCAACCTGACCGCCAAGGCCAAGGCCGCTATCGAAGGTGTCGAGCTCGACCCGCATGCGCGCGAACTGTTCCTCTCCATGGCAGATTTCTTTGTGGAGCGCCTTAACTAGCGGAGGCTATATAACCTGTCAGCAGCGTATTTGGGTACAACTTGCTACACTGTTGAGTGCATGTTTATGCATCCCTTTGCGTTGTCTATCCGACACACGCTCAAATAGTACGAATGGTACGCCGAAAGGGGTTCGTTCATGGAACCTATTACAACGGGCATGCAGGGAGCAGCCGTCGAGGACGTTCAGTCCCGTCTTCTGCAGCTCGGCTATACAATCGATGACACCGAGGTCGCCGATAAGCGCTTTGGCACCACCACCGAGCAGGCTGTTGGGACCTTTAGGCTCGACAGCGGCCTTGCCGCTGGCTGTGCCGTCGATATCCCCTGTTGGAGCGCCCTGGTAGACGCCTCGTATAAGCTGGGCGACCGCACGCTCTATCTGCGCATGCCCAATTTCCATGGAGCCGACGTTCAGGCCCTGCAGCGCGCGCTCAACGTTTTGGGCTTTGCCTGTGGTGAGGACGACGGCTATTTTGGCCCGCACACCGAGGCCGCTCTGCAGCAGTTCCAGGAAAATGTTGGCCTGTTTGCCGATGGCATGGCGTTTCAGGATACCTACGCCTATATCAACCGCCTGCATCACGTGTGGGAGGGCAAACCCTCGGTTACCGAGGCCGAATCGCGCATCGGTTTTGCCCGCGCCGCCAACGTGCTCGAGCGCTTCCAGATTGCCGTCATCGGTGAGGATCCCATCGCGCGCAGCGTAGCATCGCGCATGTGGAACATCGCCACGGCGACGACCGACAGCAGCGGCATGATGCTCTGCGACTCCGAGGTCCCAACCGACGTTGACCTGGTGCTCGAGATCGCAAGCGACGAGCTGCCCGCCGACGCCGCGCCACGCGCCACGATTGCCCTCGCCGAGTGCCACAACCTGGCCCAGCGCATCCGCACCGCCAATGTCGCCGCGCAGCAGAAGCCGGCTCGCATTCGCATTGAGCTCACGGGCATGACGCGCTACAACGGCACCTTCACGGCCAGCGACGCGCAGACGCTCGCCGTACGCCTACTCGACGGCGTTTGCGATGCCCTCGCAGATTAGGTAAACTAGACGAGTTGCTTTTGGGCAACACCACACATTGGGACGTAGTTCAACGGTAGAACTCCGGTTTTTGGTGCCGGCTGTTGGGGGTTCGAATCCCTCCGTCCCAGCCTCTAAGAACATAGCGCTCCAGGCCCTTACGGACCCGGAGCGCTTTTTTGTGTGCAAGCGGAGGGATTCAAACCCGCAAGGGTGCGGAGCTGAGGAAACGCGAAGCGTTTTCCAGCGCAGCACGCAAGGAGCGAAGCGACGCAGCGGGGCGCGGCCGCCGACCAGGCGGACGCGGAATCCCTCCGTCCCACACCAGCCAAGAGCCCCTCACGTCAAGCAAATCGAGCCAACGCCGTCAAGCGGAGGGATCCGAACCCGCAAGGATGCGGAGCGACGCAGCGGCGCGCGGCCGCCGCAGGCAGACGCGGTGTCGGCACTTGGGGACGTTCCTAAGTGCCGGCATTATAGGAACGTCCCCAAGTGCCGGCTCGGGACTATTTTCAAGGACCCTCCGAAGGACTGTGGCCAAAAAACGGCAAATATGAGTACTGTTACCGTTGTAGCTACATTATTTTCGTTAATAAAAGAAGATCTTAATGAGATTTATTCGCATCAAGGTCTTCCTTTAATGAACACTTGAAGAGATACGGCAGCTTATCTGCTCGATCGACACGTCAAATCACCTTAAATGTGGTCAAAATTACTGCTACTAAAAGAATATCAGTACTCATATTTGCCGTTTAATGGGCCACGGCTCTTTATAGACACACTGCACAGCGACTGGGGTAGATTTTTTTGAGGCACGCCTATCAGCCTCGTTCCGAAAAGCGAGCCGCATGCAACAACCAAGCCACCGCCGGCCCTGGGAGAGCGGGGACACCGGCTTAGGTTTATCGCGAGTTCCGCACGCAAAGAAGGCCACGTGCCTTGATGTTTTGGACGTGACAGACACTATGACCCAATCCGAGGGCACGGAAACGACAGGAGCCCCCGCTCGTGACCGCGGGTCGGGGCTGCGAC
>CAKUHM010000163.1 GCA_934655835.1 uncultured Collinsella sp.
CGCATCGTACGCCGTGATCGGCCAGTCCATCGCGGGTTGGGGTGTCATGCCGCCGGATGCCTCGGTGCCGCACGTGGTGCCGTGGCCGCAGCACACGGGCTTTTTGGCAACCGTCGACGAGCAGCTGCAGCATGTTACGTGGACGCGAGGCGCGACGGCATTTGCAACGACACCCATGGGCGCAGCTGGCTGCGGTCCGGCGGCGTTTAGCATGAGCAACAACGGCAGGTGCGTGCTATACGTCGAGAATACCGACGGCAAAGTGGGGCAAACCTACGACGAAGATGGCGAGCCGGTGGCGGTAATGGGCAAACATTTCCGCATCTTCGCCAGCACCCTGATCGACGACCTGTTCACGGAGCCATTCGTGCTCTGCGAGTTGGAGCACCCCATCGATCAGATAACGACGTTTTTGACCTCGGGCGGCATGCTCTCGTCGCTCGCCACGCACATCGTGAGCGCCGAGCAGAGCAAGGCAGAACTGCACGGCATCGAGGTGCCCTTGGTGGCATGCGCCACACCACTGGGTGCGATAGCCAACCTGGGCGCCGTGGTTCCCGGAGCGGCAAGCGAGTCGTTTACGGTAACGGTACGAAATGACGGCAACACGCTGCTGACCGCAGGAACAGTCGATCTGTACCGAGAGGGCTCCAACCAGCCGTTCTCCAGCGCCTCCATCGGATTCGGCGCGAACGCACGCATGGCATCGATCCACGATCCGGAGCTTGCCGAGGATACATCGGCCAACGACATAGCGCATGTGAAGTACACGCTCGAGACACTGGGCGAGCGCTTTGCCACGCACCCGCTGGTAGCCGACAACGGCAACGCCGTGCTGGCACCGGGCTGCACGGCACAGTTCCGCATGAGCTTTGCCATCCCGGAGAGCTGGAGCGACGAGGTGGGCAAACGCGTCACACTCTACGCAAAGGCGCGTGACCTGGTGGCGCTCGACCCCGTAACGCTCGAAGAGATTCGACCGGGCGCAAACTCCGCGCTGGGTGCCATGCTGCACGAGCTCCACATGCCCGACGCGTCATGCGAACGTGCAGAGGTGCTGGTGGGCGTAAGCAGCAACGCGGATACGACGGGACTCCACGACGCACCGATGACCGTGGAAGGCGATGGCGGCTCGAGCGGCGGCGGTTCCGGCACGGGAGGCAGCTCCGGCGGAAGCGGCTCTGGCAGCGGCAAGGGCAACGACAATAACAAGCACTCCGGAAAAGCGGGCGCGCTCGCCGGCACGGGCGACAGCAACGTCCCCCTAACTGCAGCCGCAGCAGCACTCGCCGCAGCCGGCGCCGGCCTTGTCGCCTACAGCGCCCGCCGCACGGCGCTCGAAAACGACACCGCCGATGAGGTCAATTCGGATAAGCCTCGCTAACTCCTAGTTGCTTTTGCGAGAGACGCCGACTCGGCTCATCGAACATCAAAATGGGCTGATTCTGGATACCCAGAGCCAGCCCCTTGCGCATTAGATATCGCTGGCGTCGTCGAGCTCCGCCTCGATCTTGGCGCGGCGCTTTTTCGCCGTGAAGAACGATGCGCACAGAACGGCGAATGTGGCTATGAAAATCGTCGCACCGCAGAACACGCCCGTAGCCAGATTCGCCAACCAAAAGACGCTTTCGAGCGGTACGATCTGCGCCTCAGCGATACAGCGCATCGCGGCAATGACAAGCGCAAACGCGGCGCCGCTAAGACCGCTGACAAGCAAGAAGTATCCAACGGGAAGATGCTCGGTTTGCCCAAAACGATTGGTGTCGACATAGCCCTTCCGCGTTTGGAGTCCTGCACAAATCAACATCACGAGAACGAGCCACACATACATGGCGGCCTCAAACGGCGTTGCAAAGACATGCGGCATTTCACAGGCGTCGCTGTGAACCCACGCTACCTGTCGCGCTATAAACTGGTAGAAAAAGATCATCAACATACCAAACGAAAGCAGCCCAAAACCAATCTTGTAGATCTTCGCGTTCTCAGCCTCCAGGCGTTCATCCTTTGGGCCGGCATATTCGCGCCACTTTTGCACGAGTTTTAAATCTTCAAATTTCATAGCGAACTCCTAAAGAGCGTTAGGGTCGACGTCGGTCTCGTCTTCCCAAAACAGGTCGTTCAACGTGACGCGCAGCGCTTTGCAAATTGCCACGCACAAGTTGAGCGTGGGATTGTAGCCGCCCGCCTCGATCAGGCCGATGGTTTGACGCGTAACGCCCACGGCCTCGGCTAAGTCGGCTTGCGAAAGGCCAGCCGCCGCGCGCGCCGCCTTCATGCGTAGGTTCTTTTTGCCCGGCATGGAGTTCCTTTCGTAGTAATGGACAGATATCCGTTGCAACATGACAGAAATATATTGCATCCATCAACGTATGTCAACTATATCTGTCATTATGAAAGCATGTCTGTCATTGCGCGCACGGTGCCCCGCTGTACCCGAAACCGCGCGAGGCACTGGCCCTGCTCATCGCACTCCAAAAAGGGCTGGCCCCGATAACTCGGAGCCAGCCCTGAGTCGCCTGACGTGGGAATCGCAATCCGTTACTTGAGCTTCAGCGCCTCCATCATGGGCACGGCAGCATCCCAGTCGATCTTCCAGCCAATCGACACGCGGACGGTCTCGCCCGTTGCGGGAGCCGTCGCAAACAGCGTATGGCCGTTGTCGGGACCGGTAAAGCGCAGCCACGTTATGCCGTTGTACTCGACCTGGTCGGTTGTCGTCTCCTTGCCTTCATAGACCTGCTCTAGGCTTGCAATCTCTTCCTCCGGCGAGCGCGGGAAGATGCTGATGTGCAGGCGTCCTCCAGTCTCGTCATGGAAGAAGTCTGCCTTTTCGTGCTCTTCGTTGGACGAATCCAGCGTGTACCCATCGGCGGCCTCGATACTGTACGATGCGCAATCGATGCCCGTTAAATCTGCCTTCTCGCCAGAATCGGCCACGCCGCCGGCCGCCTTGAACTCCTTGGTCTCGCATCCCGTGGTGTCGAAGTGCATAGCCTCATGATTCTTGGCGGGGGCGTAAGCGTCTACGAACTCGACAGTGATGGGCCCGTAGTACGCCGTCTTGGGCGCCCAGAAGTAGACATACTCAACGGTCTCGCCCGGACCGATATCTTGCCTCTTGGAAAGATCGATGCCCTCGTGAAGCTCATCGGGAGCCTCGCTTGCAACGTAGTCGAGCACGGCCGCCTTGCCGGAAGTAAACAACGGGTCGCCTGCCTCAAGATCGCCCTGGGCAGCATGCACGTTAAAGGAGTTAAACGTCCTGTTCTTTTCATTGTTGTTGGTGATCTTGACGTGCAGGTAAAAGCCGTCCTGCAGCTTACCGTCGCCGCGATAGAACGTACCGTGGGCTACTGACTCGTAGGTTATGCCAGCCACCTCGACCGTCTGCGACTCATAGGCCTTGGCCTTCTTCTCCACGGGAGCACTGCCACCCGAGCTGCCAGCCGAGCCGCTCGGAGCACTACCGCCACAGCCGGCCACCGAACACGCCAGCACGGCCGAAAGCGTCACGATGGGAATTCCTAACAGCAGCTTTTTCGTCATGGGCTTCATCATCCTCACCGCTCCTTTCGGCTTGCAGCTCATCCGTTGCCCGAGCACCAAGTCGGCCCCGTAGCATCGGCTTCCACTATGAGCGTATGACGAAAAGCGGCACGGGCGAAGTGCCCCGCGGCCCAAATAACGCCCCGATCGACCCGCTTTTTGACCAAAAGGACATGGGCTCGCACACCCTCGGCCCATAAAACGAGACGTCTGTCCCAATGTTCGATTTGAACCAACAGCCGCAAACAAGATAGGGCCCCTTCAGCCGCCTTCAAACTTACTCGGACAGAACCGACTCGGTTTTGCCCGAGTAAACGCCATTCCATCAAATTACGAACGATTGTTCGATGGATTTCGTGTTGGGTGGACTCAGTCGAGGGCCGGGC
>CAKUHM010000164.1 GCA_934655835.1 uncultured Collinsella sp.
ACCGGAAGTGTGAACGAGGCGCTCACCTCCGCCGTGGCCGTGTTGGTGATCAGTTGCCCGTGCGCGCTGGGGCTGGCCACGCCCGTCGCCATTATGGTCGGCACCGGCAAGGGCGCCGAGATGGGCATTCTGTTCAAGAGCGCCGAGGCGCTGGAGAACCTGCGCAGCGTGGGCACCGTGGTGCTCGATAAGACGGGCACCGTCACCTGCGGCAAGCCGGCCGCGACCGATATCGTGGTGGCGACGCGCGCCGACGGCTCGCCCGCCATGAGCGAAAAGGCGCTGCTCAAGCTGGCCGCCGCGCTGGAGCGCTCGAGCGAGCACCCGCTGGCCGAGGCGATTATGGCCGAGTGCGAAGCGCGCGGAATTGTCGCGCGCATGGTCGAGGACTTTGCCGCCGTGCCCGGACGAGGCGTTACGGCACGCGAGGGGCAGAATGTCATCGCAGCCGGCAACGTGCGCCTGATGGACGAGTTGGGCGTTACCGCGCCCGCGGGTCTTGCCGAGCAATATGCCGCCGAAGGCAAGACGCCGCTGTTCTTTGCCAAGAACGGCGAGCTTGTCGGCACCATCGCCGTGGCTGACGAGGTCAAAGAAACGAGTGCCGAGGCCATCGCCGCGCTCCGCAAGCTCGGCATCGACGTGCGCATGCTCACCGGCGACAACCGCGTGACGGCCGAGGCCATCGCCCGCCGCGTGGGGCTGAGCAGCGAACAGGTCATCGCCGACGTCCTCCCCGCCGACAAGGAGCGCCACGTGCGCGAGCTGCAGGATGCGGGCGGCAAGGTCGCCATGGTGGGCGACGGCATCAATGACTCCCCCGCCCTGGCGCGCGCCGATGTGGGCCTTGCCATCGGCACCGGCGCCGACATCGCCAAGGAGGGTGCCGACGTGGTGCTCATGCGCAGCGACCTCATGGACGTCGCCCGTGCCATCGAGCTGTCGCGCGCCACGATCCGCAACATAAAGCAGGACCTGTTCTGGGCGCTCTTCTACAACGGCATCGGCATCCCGCTGGCCGCAGGCGTGTTCTTCCCCCTCACCGGCTGGCAGCTCTCGCCCATGTTCGGTGCCGCGGCGATGAGCCTGTCGAGCGTATGCGTCGTAAGCAATGCCCTGCGCCTGAAATCCTTTAAGCCTAAAGTGGCAAAATAGGTTCACAATTACGTCCATTTAGAACGGGTTTTCCAGGTGCCCGAGATTGACCTGAAAGAGGAGCGACGCGTACTTTGGTACGCGAGCGACGGTTTGAAGGTCAAGGTCGGGTGCCTGGGAAAGCCGACACAACAGAAAGGAATACCCATGCGTTACACGATCAAGACTTCGGGCCTCATGTGCGGCCACTGCGATGCTACCGTGGAGACCGCGCTGCTCAACGTGGCCGGCGTGACCGATGCCGATGCCGATCACGAGACCCAGACCGTCCAGGTTGAGTGCGCCGACACCGTAACCGCCGAGCAGCTCGCCGCCGCCGTCGAGGGCGCCGGCGAAAAGTTCCACGCCCTGTCCGTAACCGCCGCGTAGCAGCCGCCACCCACCCCCCCGTCAGTTGCGGTGAGATACGGACTATTAAGCCGCCCTAGGCCTTTAGACAGTCCGTATTTCACCGCAACTGACAGGGGGTATCCGGAAGATCGACCAGAAACGAGGACTCGCCATGATGGCAGATCATAAATCGGTGACCCGCATGCTCAAGACGGCACGCGGGCAGATCGACGGCATCCTACGGATGGTCGAGGAGGACCGTTACTGCGTCGACATCTCCACGCAGCTCATGGCCACGCAGGCACTCATCGCGCGCATCAACGCCGATGTGCTCAAAGCCCATATCGAGGGCTGCGTCGCCTCGGCCATCGAATCGGGTGACGAGGAGCTCAAGACAGCGAAGCTCGCCGAAATCGAACGCGTCGTCGACAAGCTCGCCAAGTAAATTGGTGCATTGGGGTCAGGTTACTTTGCACCACCTTGGTGCATGGGGGACAGACTTGCGCCGCCACTGGTGCAATGGGGACAGGTACGTTAGCACCACATTGGTGCAGATTAACCTGTCCCCATTGCACCAAATGGGGTATAAAGGCGTGCAGCATATCGAATGAAAGGTAATCTGCATGGATAACTTTATGAAAGGTCGCAACGGCGCCGACGAACTCACCATCGTGCTGGGCTTTTTCGGTATCATCCTCGCGATGATTGGGTCGCTCGCACATTTCCAGTGGCTCAGTTGGATCGCCATCGCCGTCATCGTGATCGGCGTGCTGCGCGGCCTGTCCAAGAACGTCGACGCACGCCGCAAGGAGAACGCCGCCTTTGTCGCCGCGACCGCGAACGTCCCCGGTCTGGGCAAGTTCGTCGCCAGCTTGGGCGGCGGTACCGCGGCGGCCAATGCCTCGCGTGCTGCCGGTACCAGCAAGGAGGACTTTGAGCGTGCCAAGCGCACGGCCAAGAAGATGTGGAAGGGTCGCAAGACCACGGCCTACCTCAAGTGCCCCAACTGCGGCCAGATGCTCTCCGTCCCCAAGGGCAAGGGCAAGATCCGCGTCACCTGCCCCAAGTGCCACGCCAAGATGGAAACCCGCTCCTAGCCACCGCACGTGGGACAAATTAATCAGGTTTGTTTGTCCCAAATCTTAAGTATTTGTTCGATAAAAAAGCCGAGGTCTCGTGTTGAGACCTCGGCTTTTTTTCATGCGCCTACGCCACGCCGTCGCGGGCAAGCTCCTCGGCCAGCGCCTCTGCCGGCATAGCCATGATCGCGTCGAGCTCGGTGTCGACCTCGGGAATGTGCTTGACTTTTAGCTTGCGCACCAAGCCGCCGCGGCACATCACGTGCATCGGCTCACGCAGGGCCGACAGGTCATCCAGAGGATTCCCGCGCGTTACCAAAATGTCGGCCGCCTTGCCGCACTCGATCATGCCGGTCTCGTCGCCCAGACCCAGCAGCTCGGCATTGACCTGCGTGGCCGTGTGCAGCGCAAAGGCATTACTCACGCCGACGTACTTGGCAAAGTACGCCACCTCGCGCCACATGTCGTACTGCGTCACGAACGGACAGCTCGAGTCCGTGCCTAGGCCCACCTTAACGCCGGCATCCAGCGCGGCGCGAGCGCTCTCGATAATGCCCGAGCACACGATGTCGCCATTCTTCTTTTGCGTGTCGGTCGAATGGGTCTTCTTCGGGTCGAGCAGCACAAACGGCAGCGCCGGGCTAATCGTGCAGGTCACGCTCGGCGCGCGGCCCTCAAGCTGGGTACCCGCGGCACCGTGATACAGATCCAGAATCTCCGAGGTCATCGGAGCGCCGTGCTCAATCGTATCGACGCCGGCCTGGAGTGCAGCCTTTACGCCCTCGGTGCTCTCGACATGGGCCATAACCGAAAGGCCGACCTCGTGCGCCGCCTTGCACGCCGCCGCGGCGACATCGACCGGCATGCGCAGCACACCCGGCTCGCCCACCTCGGTCGCGTCGAACACGCCGCCCGTCACGAACAACTTGATGACGTCGGCGCCGCGCGCATACAGGTCGCGCACCTGCTCGGCTGCCTCGGCGGGAGTATTGGCCACCTGTGCGAACAGACCCGCGCCGTGGCCGCCCGGCACCGTAACGCCCGTGCCCGGCGCCACCAGACGCGGGCCCTGATACTTGCCGGCGTCGATGGCGTCGCGCACGGCGATGTCGGCAAACAGCGGGTCACCTGCGCCGCGCACCGTGGTCACGCCGCTCGCCAGCTGCTGCTGGGCGCTGCCCTTGAGGATATGACGAACGATGGCGCGGCCCACGGGATTATCGAGCTTCTTCATGAGCGCGCCCGCATCACCCGCCGAGACCGGCTTGCCCGAACCGCACAGGTGCACGTGCATGTTGATGAGGCCCGGCATGAGGTACGCGCCTGCCAGGTCGATGACCTCGGCACCCGCCGGCGCCTG
>CAKUHM010000165.1 GCA_934655835.1 uncultured Collinsella sp.
AAGGGCAACCCCAACGAGGTCTACCTGCGCTACCCGCGCTCTCCCTTCGCCGACCAGTCCGGCGACGCCGGCTTCACCCGCACGCCGAGCGATGACGCGACGGCCTACACCTGGGATTTCGCGCTCACCAAGCGCGGCAGCGACGGCGACAAGCCGCTGCCCGGGGCGGTCCTGAGCATCACCGATGACCGCGGTCGCACGCTGGCGGCCGATGGCACGTGGGATGCGGAGGGCAAGGCCACCGTCACCACGGGCGAGGACGGCCGCGTGACCGTCTCGGGCGTGGACTCGGGCAAGCTGGAGGTCCGCGAGCTCAAGGCACCCAAGGGCTACACCGCCTTTGAGGGCACGCGCTCCGTGACGGTCAAGGCCGAGGGCCTGGACGTTAAGCAGGTGGCCGCCGCCAAGCCCAAGCTCACCATCACCGCCGAGTCGCCCCTGCGCGCCGACAGCGCGGACGGGTCGACGGGCAGCCTGGAGGCGTCGCTCATCAACACGCCCACCGGCACGCCCCCTAGCACTATCACCGGAGGCTTCATGCCCTCGACAGGCGATATGGCAATGTACGCCGCGGCCGCCGCAGCGGTCGCCGGAGCCGCACTCCTCGTGGTCGCGCTCCTGATCAAGCGGGGAGGCGGCAACCATGCAGAGTAGCCAATGGCCCCACAGAGAGCGGGGCGAGACATAACCAAGCAGATGCTTAGATACAGACAGATGGTTTTAGATCAAATGGATTTCAAGCAGAAAGCAGAGGAAAAGAAGATGAGTATGAGCAAGAACATCGCCCGCCTGGCAGTGACCGCCGGCCTCACAGCAGCGCTGAGCTTTGGTGGCGTCATGGCCCCGGTGACCATGGCGTTTGCGGCGGATGCGAACGGCTCGGTGACTATCGAGAATGTTGAGGGCAACACTACCGAGTTCCAGGGTTATCAGATTTTTAAGGCTGATGTTGACAGCGGTAAAGTTGCCAACATCACTTGGGCAAACGATAGCGTGGAGAAGGCCGTCAAGGCTGTTATCGAAAAAGAGGACAAGTCCTATGCGGGAAAGACCGCCCAGGACGCCGCGGACTGGATCACGAATAATGTGACGGGAACCAACGAGACGACTCGCGTGGCGCCCGACAACATTGCTTATAAGATTGCTGACGCCGTAGACGGTCTTACCCCAAGCGCGACGACGACCAGCAAAACCGCTTCCGGTCTTGCGCATGGCTACTGGCTCTTTGTGACCAAAACTGACACCATCGGAGTCGGCGAGGCGGGCACGTCTCCCATCTTCACTGTTGTGGGTAACACGCCCGTTAAAATCACCGAGAAAACGGGCATCCCCACCGTCGAGAAGAAGATCGTGAGCGATGCCGACAGCAAGGAGCACGACGCAGCTGACTCCCAGATCGGCCAGGACGTGACGTACAACCTTTACGGCACCGTCGCAGAGAACTTCGACAAGTACGACACGTATTTCTATCAGTTCTCCGACAAGATTTCCAAGGGCCTGACGCTGCGGAAGGGCGCTAAGGTCTACCTGTATGAGAACAGGACTGACGCGAAGGGCGATCTCGCCCGCGCGAAGGGCACGGATATCACTGCGAATTTCAAGGAGGAAACGCCCGCCGAGGCTGCCGAAGACGGCAGCAAGACGACGACGTGGACCTGCGATAACCTGAAGATGGTCAGTGACGTCACTAAGGACTCCTACATCGTCGTCTCCTATAAGGCGCAAATCAACAAGGATGCGGTCGTCGCGGGCACCGAGGGTAACGAGAACACCGTGACGCTCAACTACTCCAATAACCCCATGACCAGCACGCGCGGCGAGACCCAGCCTGACACGGTCAAGGATTACACCTACGGCCTCAAGATCAACAAGGTTGACCTGGGTACCGAGAAGGCATTGAAAGATGCAAAGTTCACCATTACAACTAATGGTGACGAGAGCAGCACAAACGTTAAATATGTCAAGGAAGATGGCACTTTGAGTGGCACCGAGGTCGTTCTATCGACGGACGCCGATGGTGTCATTAGGCTTACTCATCTCGATGCCGGCGTCTATACGGTCACGGAGGTTACTCCCCCCTCCGGTTACACCGCGGTCAACCCCTTTACCTTCGAGATCAAGCCGACCATGACCGACGATGGTCCGGAGGCTGGTCTTACTGAGCTCAAGGGAGCACTTACGACTGACCAGGGCGGCAAGGTCATTGCCGGTATTACCGATGGGAATGCCGGCGATAACAATCTGACGGCGAAGCCTGGCTCCGAAAAGGACAAGGACGGCATCTTCAACATCACCGTTGGCGATACCAAGCAGGTTGGCCTCCCGCTCACCGGTCTTAATGGCGTGACCTTCACTTGGATCGCTGGTGGCGCGGTGCTGTGCATCGGCGTGGCGCACCTCATCCGCAGCCGTAAGCAGGCTGAGGAGTCCGAGCAGGAGTAACGCTCGCTCACCCATCCCTTTGGCAGGTGGGATGTGATGGCCATGAGACTTGCGGACACTTTTCTCGTCCATCGACGTTCTAGCTTTGCCATTCTCTTTTCGGGGCAGACTCCGCGTTGGAGTTTGCCCCGTTCTTTTTGGACAACACAGGCAGCCTCCACCGTCCGGTGCGGACTCATCCGTCATCGCGTTTCTTGACTCGTATGAGGTTCGGTTTAAGGTCCGTAGGCGCTCGCGCGGTGCGGACGGTAGAAGGCATTTGCGCCGCAACAAGCGCAAATAAGAATGCCCGGGGGTCGGATCCCGGGCATTTAACAAAACCAGAAAACTAGGCCGCCCGCGCTCTCAACCATTTACGCGGGATGCGTCGTTTCCTGTATCGATTCTATCCCGAATCGCCCCGCCGATTTGGGATATTCTAAAAACTCAAATACGCCGGACAATCCATCGGCCAGGTTCCGCTGGACGATGGATTGTGTGTAACTATCGAACAAATGTTTGCAAAAAATGCGTTTGCCAGACGTGGGTGCGTGCGCTCGCAGTAAAATGGCCTTGCGACGCATCCCGTGCGCGGGCGGCCGACGACTCGATCGGAGGTCCCCAAATGCTGAAATTCCTTAACGCGCTCGCCGCCCTCGCGGCGGTGGGCACGTTCGTCATCGCGTTTTTTGACTCGTATGAGGTTCGGTTTAAGGTCCGTAGGCGCACGCGCGGTGCGGACGGTAGAAGGCATTTGCGCCGCAACAAGCGCAAATAAGAATGCCCGGGGTTAGAGGCCCGGGCATTTAACAACACCGGAAACTGGTCGCCCGCGCTTTCGATCATTTACGCGGGATGCGTCGTTTCCTGTAGCTATTGTATCCCGAATCGCTCAGTTGATTCGAGATATTTTGAAAACTCAAATACGGGTCCATGCCTGACCGGACAATGCAGCCTGACCCCATTGTCCGAGTGGTGGCGCTCGGGGCTCGCGAATCGGCTATTATTTGTTTAGACAACTTGAGCTGTAGAGGAGTGATCGGCGATGGTGCAGGGCGCCAAACATATGAAGAGCGATAACGCCGCGGACAACGGTGGCTCAAACCCCCAGCCCAAGCCAAAGCCCAAACGTCGTCGCAAGCGGCTGCCGCGCTGGGCTGACCGGCTCATCACTATCGTCATCATCCTTATTGGCGTAGGCCTTATGACCTGGCCGTGGATCTTGGATCGGCTCGAGGCCTCGGGCGTGTTCAACCAGATCAGCACCGTGTCCAGTACCGTGGACGCGCTTTCGGAAGAGGAGCGCGAGCGCATCCTGCTGCAGGCGCGCTCCTATAACGAGCAGCTTGCCGGCGAGGCCACCGAGCTTCCCGCCGACCAGATCGAGCCCTACGATCAGCAGCTCATCTTCGACCGCGACCCCATGATGAGCTGGGTCGAGATCCCCTCCATCGACGTAAGCATGCCCATCTACCACGGCACGAGCGA
>CAKUHM010000166.1 GCA_934655835.1 uncultured Collinsella sp.
GTCAGGGGTTCGATCCCCCTCGTCTCCACCCGAGCATTGAATGAGGCTCCAACGCAAGTTGGGGCCTTTTTTCATATAGGCACACAAGGTCAAAGGCGGCACCATGATCCTTCTGGTCGACAAGATCGAAAAAAGCTTCGGCGCGCGCGTCCTCTTTAGTGGCGCGTCCTTCCAGATCAACCCCGGCGAGCGCTTTGCGCTCGTGGGCCCCAACGGCGCCGGCAAAACCACCATGCTCAAGATCATCATGGGCATCGACAGCCCCGACGCCGGCCAGGTCCAGTACGCCAAGGACTGCCAGGTGGGCTACCTAGAGCAGGAAACCAACTTGGAGCACAAGGACACTACCATCCTTGCCGAGGTCATGGCCGCCGCCAAGGAAATCCGCCGCATGGGCGAGCGCGCCAACGAGCTTCAGGCTCAGATCACCGAGCTCTCCGAGCAGGGCAAGGACGTCGACGCCCTCCTTAACGAGTACGGCCAGGTCCAGGACCGCTTTGAGCACCTGGGCGGCTACGAGCTCGAGAGCAACGCCCGCAAAATCCTGTCCGGCCTGGGCTTTAAGGTCACCGACTTTGAGCGCCCGTGCTCTGAGTTCTCCGGCGGCTGGCAGATGCGCATCGCGCTCGCCAAGCTCTTCCTGCGCCATCCCGACCTGCTGCTTCTGGACGAGCCCACCAACCACCTCGACCTCGAGAGCGTCCAGTGGCTGCGCGGCTTTATCGCCAGCTACGACGGCGCCGTCCTCATCGTCAGCCACGACCGTGCCTTCATGGACGCCTGCGTCGACCACGTCGCCGCGCTCGAGAACCGCCGCGTGACCACCTACACCGGCAACTACAGCAGCTACCTCAAGCAGCGCGAGGACAACCTGGAGCAGATGCGCGCCAAGCGCGCCGCCCAGGAGCGCGACATCGCCCACATGCAGGTCTTTGTCGACAAGTTCCGCTACAAGCCCACCAAGGCCGCCCAAGCCCAGGAGCGCATCCGCAAGATCGAGCAGATCAAAAAGGAGCTTGTCATCCTACCCGAAGGCCACAAGCACATCGACTTTAAGTTCCCTGACCCGCCGCGCTCCGGCGACATGATCGTGGGCCTGGAGGGCGTGTCCAAGTCCTACGGTGACAAGCACATCTACAGCGACATCGACCTCAAGCTCTACCGCGGCGAGCACGTGGCGCTCGTCGGTCCCAACGGCGCCGGCAAGTCCACGCTCATGAAGCTCCTCGCCGGCCTGGAGCCGCCCACAACTGGCACCCGCGACCTGGGCACCAACGTTGGCGTGGCATATTACGCCCAGCATGCGCTCGAAGGCATGACCGAATCCAACACCGTCCTGCAAGAGATTGACACTGTCACGCCCAAGTGGACCGTGCCGCAGCAGCGCAGCCTGCTGGGCGCCTTCCTGTTTAGCGACAACGATGCAATCGAAAAGCAGGTTCGCGTCCTCTCCGGCGGCGAAAAGGCGCGTCTGGCCCTGGCCAAGATGCTCGTGGCCCCCGAGGCGCTCCTGTGCCTGGACGAGCCCACCAACCACCTGGATATCGACTCGGTGGATATGCTCGAGAACGCCCTGCAAAACTTCCCCGGCACCATCGTGCTGATCAGCCACGACGAGCACCTGGTACGTGCCGTGGCCAACCGCGTCATCGACATCCGCGACGGCAAGGTCACGGTCTATGACGGCGACTACGACTATTACCTCTACAAGCGCGAGGACCTCGCTGCCCGCGCCGCCGCCGAGGCGGCAGGGGAGAGCGTATCGGCCGCAACCAAGCCCACCGGCGCCGTCCAGGCAAACACCCCCGCCGCCGCTTCCAAGCCTGCCGAGGGTAAAAAGACCAAGGAGCAAAAGCGCGCCGAGGCCCAGGCCCGTGCTGCGCTCAACAAAAAGCTCAAGGGCGTGCGCAACCAGCTCAAGAAGATTGAGTCCGAGCTCGAAAAAAAGCGCGCCCGCTATGACGAGCTTATGGAATTGATGGCAAGCGAAGAGCTTTATGCCGATCAGGACAAGTTCAACGCAGCCCTCGGGGAATATAACGGCCTTAAGCAAGAGCTTCCCAAGCTCGAGGACGAATGGCTGGAGCTTTCCACCCAGATCGAAGAGGAGACCGCGCGTGAACTCTCGTAAAGCCGCCGCCGTGGCAATGAGCATCATCGCCATCGCTTGCCGCATCTGCGGCATCTTTATGAGCGCGATGACCGTGCTGCTGTGTTTTAGCGGCCTCACCGCCAAGCTGCAGATCGTGGGCTTTGTCGTTGAGCTTTCGCGCGCGCTGCCGAGCGCTATCGCCGGCTACGGCGTCATCACCTCGCCCTTTGGTGGCGTGTTCCGTCTGGATTACGCCATCGTTGCCGTCATCCTGTTTGTGGCCGACTACCTGCTCACGCGCGCCTCGCGCCGCGTCCGCTAGGGGAGCGCCATGTCCAGCAGCTACCTCATGAACCTGCTCGCCAGCGCCGTCGCCGTCATCGTCGGCATCGTCATCCACGAGAGCGCGCACGCCGCCGCGGCCTGGGCACTCGGCGACAAGACAGCCCGTTCGCGCGGACGCGTCTCACTCAACCCGCTCAACCACATCGACCCGTTTGGCACCATCATCCTGCCGCTGCTGATGCTCGCGGCCGGCGGCCCAGTGTTCGCCTTTGCCAAGCCGGTGCCCGTCTACCTCAACAACCTCAAGCACCCCAAGCGCGACGAGGTCCTGGTGAGCGCGGCCGGCCCGGCGTCGAACATCGCGCTCGCGTGCCTGGCCGCGGCCCTCATGCACCTGGCCTATGGCAACCTCTACACCAGCATGTCGTTTGCCGTGGCGTCGCAAATCATGAACTTCGGCGCCACCTTTATCGTGGTCAACCTGTCACTTGCGTTCTTTAACCTCATCCCAATCCCGCCGCTCGACGGCTCGTCAATCGTCGTTCCGTTCCTTAAAGGCAAGGCGCTCAACAACTATTACCGCCTGCAGCAATACGCCATGCCCATCCTCATCATCGTGCTGTATTTGCTGCCCATGTGGACTGGCATCGACGTGATCGGCCGCTATTTCGACATTACCGTGTATCCGCTGGCAGAGCAGCTGCTTTCCTTCGCAATCGCCGGCATCTAGGGTAAACTTACAGATCGACCGTGCAAAACGGTCGTAACATGCACCCAAACCGCGCCGCGAAGGCGCCGTCAAAGGAGGTCGAAGATGTCGTATCGCGTGTCGACGCAGGTCTACAGCGGACCGTTCGACCTGCTGCTGCAGCTGGTAACCCGCCAAAAAGTAGATATCGGCGCCATCTCGATCAGCGAGGTGGCAGAGCAATACCTTGCCGAGGCCGAGCGCATCGAGGCGCTGGACCTGGACGTGGCGAGCGACTTTTTGCTGGTCGCGGCAACCCTTTTGGACATTAAGGCTGCCTCGTTGGTGCCCCAGGAAGCGCCGCGCAAAGCCGATGACGACGACGAGTTCGACGAAGAACTCGAGGAGCTCAGTGCGCTCGACGGCGACGCCCTGCGCGAGGTCCTGATCCAGCGCCTGATCGCCTACAAGCAGTTTAAGGGCGCGGCGGCGGCCCTTGGCGCCCGCATGCAGGCCGAAAGCCGCATGCATCCCCGCGTCACCGGCCCCGATCCCGAGTTCCTAGGCCTTATGCCCGACTATCTGGCCGGCATCACACTGCGCGGCCTAGCCGTCATCTGCGCCGACTTGGACGGCAAGCGCCAGACCTTCCTGCTGGAGGCCGAGCATGTGGCGCCGCATCGCGTGCCGCTCGACCTGACCGTTGCCTCGGTCGACCGCTTTACCATAGCACACCAAACCTGCACCTTCCGCGAGCTGCTGGACGGCGACGCCACCACCGAGCAGCTCGTCGTCACCTTCCTGGCC
>CAKUHM010000167.1 GCA_934655835.1 uncultured Collinsella sp.
TGATGGTGCAGAGTTCTACGCGAACATCCAGCCGGGCGAGTAATCTAGTTCCGCCGTTCTGCCGAACGGCGGTCACCTTGACGCTGCGCTGCCCCGAAGCACCCCATCTTGCCGCTCAAACCGTCGCTCGCGTACAGAAGTACGCGTCGCTCCTCTTTCGCGCCAACCTGGGGCACTTCGAGACTGCTCGCTGTCGGTGCCAAAACATCGACGTTTCTTTTCTTTGGTGCAAAGTAACCTGACCCCATGGCACCAAGGGTAGTCAAAATAGCCCCGTCCCAAATTAGCTGCCCTCAATGCACCAAGGTGGGCGTTAGGCACCGTACGGGTTGCGGTCGCGTTCGATGCGTTGGCGGATGTGGGCGTACTCGATTATCAGCAGCACCAGGAGTAGGGCCATGATGGCTAGGTAGCTCACCACGGCGCCCATCAGACCCAGCAGGTTGATCAGGATCACCGGCAGCACTACGCTTACGGCGAAGCAGATCAGGTAGATCTTGGTGACGTCGCCGGCATGGCGCAGCACCGTGATGATGGCGTAGATAAAGTCGATTGCCGCGGTGACGCCGCCGGCGACGACCATCAGCAGTGCCAGCGTGCGGTAGCGCTCAAAATTGAGGCCGTACATGAAGCTCATGAGGGGAATACCGGGACCTGCCATAAATGCGGCGCACACGCTGGTGATGACCACGATCAGTGCCATAACGGCAATAATAATCAAGTCAAAGCGGCGACGCTTGCGCGGATTCGCCCAAATGCTCGACAGACGCAGGAGCTGCGGTTTATAGATAAATCCAATGCTCAACAAAATAGCCTGCGCCGGAAAGAACAGGGCATTAAAGTACAGCTGATACTTGTAGGCCAGCGTGCCTTCCATCACGAACTTGGGCATGCTCTCGATAAGGTTGAATAGGAACAGCGCGCCAAAAAGCGGGGCGCACTGGATAAACAGGTGACCGACCTCGCGCAGGCTCACGCGGCGCGATTTTTCGGTTTCGAGCAGAGCGAGCGGCGCGGTGACCAGCACGAGCGAGGCGATCGCGGCGACGCCCATGGCCATGGCGGCGATGGGCATGCTGCGTGTGAGGAACAGCGCCACGCTAAAGACCGCGATGACGCCGGCGGAGCGCAGCGTTTGGCTCATGCCGGCCAAGTAGAGCTTGTCGGCCTGCTGCAGGCGGCCCTCGTACACGTCGGCGATGCCGTCGATCACCTTATAGAGGTAGACGCCCAGGCCGATCGTGGCCATCTGCGCATCGTAGCCGCGGGCGCCGCTGTACACCAGACCGCACGCCAGGGCGAGCGCTCCGCAAAGCCAGCGATTGAGCTGGTAGGAGGCGAAGGACGTCTTTTCGTCGATGTCCGAGACCTGAAAATTGCGCACGCCGTAGTTACACGCGATCATGATGAGCGTGCCGGTGACAAAGGCGATGGAGAACTTGCCGGCTTCCTCGGCGCCCACGAGCTGCGTGGACACGATGGTGAGCAACGGAAACGCCATGCCCCACACGGCGGTGCCCAGGGTGTTCCAGATGTAGTCGCGACGGGTAGCGTGTTCCTCGTACTCGGCTTCTTGTGTGGAGAAGCCGCCGCCGTAGACGGCTGCGAGCAGGCGGTTCCACCAGGCGTTGACCATGCGACGGATGGGGCCCGGCTCGCGGTCGCGCTCACGGCGACGGCGCGTGGCCTGGCCGCTGTCGGGTCCCCCGGCGTTGCGCTGGCTCAGTTCCTGGATGCGCGCGAGCTCCTCGGCGGTGTGCGAGGCGGGAAACAGGCCGTTCTCGATGCGTCCGCCCTGGCCGTGTGCCCCGTCGCCCAACACAGTGGGGTCGGCGACGCCGTTGTGGCGGGCGATGGCGCGGCGGATGCTATCGAGGGGCGTGATGCTCAAGGTGGTTCCTTTCTGTTGCTGCGCTCTAGTATAGCCGCGAAGGTATCGATTCGTGTTTTTGAACAGGTTGTTCAATATATTCGGCAGGCGGCAGCAATTTGTCGGTAAGCGTGCGGTATTCTGTTGAGGTTTTGTGACACCCCGATGCCGCCCTCGCGGTACCAAGGAGCTTTTACCCATGGACGTCGCCGCATTTTTGCTGGCTCTTGTGCCGATCATCTGGCTTGTCGTGATGCTGCTGTGCTTTAAGTGGCCAGCTTGGAAAGCCGCCATCGGCTCGTTTGTTCTTTCGTGCGTGCTCGCCTTTGCGTGGTGGCACCTGCCGGCGGCTCAGATCGCCACGGCCTCGCTCGAGGGCTTTTTGATGGCCCTGTGGCCCATCGTGCTGGTGATTATCGCCGCGGTCTTTACGTATAACCTGTGCGTGCGCACGGGCGCCATGGACGTGATCAGCAGCATGATCACCTCCATCAGCAGCGACCGTCGTCTGCTGGCGCTGCTCGTGGCCTGGTGCTTCGGTGGCTTTATGGAGGGCATGGCCGGCTTTGGTACCGCCGTTGCCATTCCCGCCGGCATGCTCGCGGGCCTGGGTTTTGAGGCCGTGCCCGCCGTGCTCATCTGTCTGCTGGCCAATGGCGTGCCCACGCCCTACGGCTCCATCGGCATCCCCACGGTGTCCGTTGCCGATCTGGTGGGTCTGGATCCCCTGCACCTGGCGACCGTTCAGCTGGTGCAGCTCGCGCCGTTCTTTGTGGTGATGCCGCTGCTTATCGTACTAGTCGCGGGTCGCGTGGCCGACGGTCAGGGCAACGTTGCGAGCGTGGGTGAGCGCCTGCATGGCGTGACCGGCATCGCGCTGCTCTCCGGCGCGTCCTTTGTCGGCGCGGCCCTGGTCGTCGCCATGTTTGTGGGCCCCGAGCTTGCCGTGGTCGTGGGCTCCATCGTGTCGCTTGCGCTGACCGCCGCGCTTGCCATGCGCGCCGAGAAGTCCGGTCACCTGGATGCGCGCTTCCATATGATTATCGAGGCCGGCGAGCAGCTTACCGTTAAGTCGGCGCTTTCGGCCTGGTTGTGCTTCATCCTGATTTTTGTGCTGCTGCTGGGTACCTCCAACCTGGTGCCCGCCGTGCACGCTGCGCTCGCGCCGTTTGCGAGCCACGTGCAGGTGTATTGCGGCGAGAACCCCGGTACGCTTACGTTTTCTTGGATCAACACGCCGGGTGTCTGGATTTTCCTGGCGGCGTTTGTCGGCGGCGCGATTCAGGGTGCTTCGCCGCGCCTGATGGGCGAGGTGCTGGCCGCGACCTTCAAGCAGATGATGCCGACGGTGATCACGATGCTTTCGGTGCTGGGCTGCGCCAAGGTGATGGGCTATGCGGGCATGATCTCGTCGATCAGCGCGTTTTGCATTGCCGTCGCCGGTGGTCTGTACCCGATTCTCGCTCCGTGGATTGGTGCGGTCGGTGCGTTCGTGACCGGTTCGGGCACGTCCTCGGGCATGCTGTTTGGTCCCATCCAGAGCCAGGCTGCCGCTGCGCTGGGCGTGAGCGACTACTGGATGGTCGCGCTGAACGCCCTGGGTGTCGCCGCCGGTAAGATGATCTCTCCGCAGACGCTCGCGATTGGCCTTGCCGCCGTGCACGTGCGCGGAAAGGACGCCGAGCTCCTGGGCGCGGTGCTGCCCTACGCTGCTGGCATGCTGGTCCTCATGAGCGCCATCGCCATGCTCGGCCAAGGCCTGCCGCTATAACTAGTCATTGGGCGGAGGCGAACAGCGCGTCGAGCTCGGCCTCCCTGTTGCGGACGGGGGCGCTGGCCAGCACCTCCCCGTCGCGGTCGATCAGGCAGGCCCAGTGCGACGACTTGCCGACGTCCAGGCCGAGCACGGCCGCGGGTCTGGTGGATGGCGCTTTCACGGTGGTATCCTTCCGGTAGTCGTTCGACCGGATGGCCTCCCCCTCGGCACTCACATTACCAGC
>CAKUHM010000168.1 GCA_934655835.1 uncultured Collinsella sp.
CACTACGGCAGACCGTGTGGTGCTCAAGGACTTTGAGGGCGGTGACCTGTTCCAGGCCTGTCAGCCCGCCGAGGAGGTCGCACGCACCGGCAAAGACGCCATCCGTTTTGGCGCCATGAAGCCCGTCGGACTCACCGACCCGCGAACCGGCCGTCGTCCCTGGGCGGCGATTCAGCTGCGCGCCGAGAACAAGGAGAAGACCGCCTATAACCTGGTGGGTTTCCAGACCAATCTGACCTTTGGCGAGCAAAAGCGTGTGTTCCATATGGTTCCCGGCCTGGAGAATGCCGAGTTCTTCCGCTATGGCGTCATGCATCGCAATACCTTCGCCGATGCGCCGCACGTGCTCGACGGGACCTTTGCCGTGCCCGGTACGAGCGTGCGCCTTGCCGGCCAGATTACCGGCACCGAGGGGTACATGGAAGCGGTTGCGACCGGTCTGCTCGCTGCGGTCAACACCTATGCCGAGGCTGTCGGGACGGATCCTGTCGAGCTGCCTCGCGTGGGCGCCCTGGGTGCGCTCGTGGGCTATGCGACCGATCCCGCCACGGTGGGCTACCAGCCCATGCATGTCAACTTTGGCCTGGTGCCGCCGCTCGAGGACGGCAAGCGCCGTAGCAAGCGCGACCGTTACCAGGCCTATGCGGACCGCGCCCTCGAGGCCCTCGATGCCTACTTGGCCACGCGTTCCGACTTGTTTGGAGGCGACCGGTCATAGCCTTTGACCTATACGATACCGTTGACTCGTTTATCGCCTATATCGCGCGCGTCGAGGGTCTGTCTCCCAACACGGTTGCCGCCTATAGCTCGCGTCTCGAACGTTTTGAGGCTTGGTGCGAGCGTACGGGCACCGATGCACGTGCGGCCGACGTGCGCACCGTTCGAACCTATCTCGCCGAGCTCTCGCGTGAGAAGGTGGCGCCGCGCACGATTGCCGCGCACCTGTCTGCCATTCGTTCGCTCTATCGGTGGATGGCCGCCGAAGGGATCGTTGAGGGCGATGCGGTCTCGGCGATCTCCTCGCCCAAACTCCCGCGTGACTTGCCCGGGGTACTGACGACCCAGCAGGTCGAGGAGCTGCTCCGTGCCCCCGACACCGCGACGCCCGCGGGATTGCGCGATGCGGCGATGCTCGAGCTGCTCTATGCCTCTGGAGCACGCATCTCGGAGCTCGCGGCGCTCAACGTGGAGTCCATTGCATGGTCCGAGCGCACGCTGCGGCTATGGGGCAAGGGCAGCAAGGAGCGCATCGTGCCCCTGTATCGCCGCGCTCTCGAGGCGACCCGCACCTATATCGAGGAGGGGAGACCGGCATTACTCGCCCAGGCAAAGCATCACGATGCCGCGAGCGGTCCGCATCCGTTGTTCATCTCGGCGCGCGGCAACCGCATGAGCGCCGCTATGCTCAGGCGGCGCTTCCATATGCTGGCGACGCTCGCCGGCATTCCGGCTGACATTGCCCCGCATGCGATGCGCCATACGTTTGCGACCGATCTGCTAGAGGGTGGCGCGGATCTGCGTTCGGTGCAGGAGCTGCTGGGCCACGCGAGCCTGTCCACGACGCAGATCTATACGCATCTCACGCCCGATCGGCTCAAGAACGCCGTGGCCCAGGCCCATCCCCGTGGGGAGTAGAAAGGGCGTCCCGCGCAAAACCGCCAAGGTGTGTGGTTTTGATTGCGGGTTGGCAGGAAGAGGCAATCCTGCTATCATTCATCGGGTTGCTTCACGGCAACAGGTTTTTATCACGCACGCGCGGCTACTTCATACCGTGGTGCCCGGGCTTTGGTAGCACATGTCCGGGTTGGTTTTGGAGGATGACCCCGCGCGGAGGCAAACCACAGGAGGTTTAACATGGCTACCAAGATTAATATCCGCACCCTGCTCGAGGCCGGCTGCCACTTCGGTCACCAGACCCGTCGCTGGAACCCCAAGATGAAGCCGTTCATCTTCGGTGAGCGCAACGGCATCTACATCCTCGACCTCAAGCAGACCATCCTCGACGCCGACCAGGCCTACACCTTTATCAAGAACGTCGCCAAGGGTGGCAACGTGCTGTTCGTCGGCACCAAGAAGCAGGCTCAGGAGGCCGTCAAGAACGCTGCTGAGCGCGCCAACATGCCCTACATCAACCAGCGTTGGCTCGGCGGTATGCTGACCAACTTCGTGACCATCCGCTCCCGCATCAACCGCATGGAGGAGCTCGAGGCCATGGTCGAGGACGGCCGCATGGCTGTTCTGCCCAAGAAGGAGCAGGCTGTTCTGGGTAAGGAGCTCACCAAGCTCCAGACCAACCTCGGTGGCGCCCGCGATATGAAGGGTCTGCCCCAGGCTCTCTTCGTCATCGACACCAAGCGCGAGGAGAACGCCATCAAGGAGGCCCAGCGCCTGAACATCCCCGTCGTCGCTCTGATCGACACC
Organism: uncultured Collinsella sp.; assembly: GCA_934655835.1. Next base: position 2,422 of record CAKUHM010000168.1, read on the forward strand.
AACTCCGATCCCGACGAGGTCGAGTACGGCATCCCCTGCAACGATGACGCTATCTCCGCCGTCACCCTTATGTGCGAGCTCATGGCTGACGCCTGCCTCGCCGGCTCCGGCAAGGAGCAGGTCTCCGAGGCCGAGATGGCCGCTGAGCCCAAGGCCGAGTAAATCAGTCTTAGTTCATTCTTTTTCATCTCTTTGAAAGGAACCACAATGGCCCAGATTACCGCCGCTATGGTCAAGCAGCTCCGCGAGATGACCGACTCCCCGATGATGGAGTGCAAGAAGGCTCTCGTCGAGGCTGACGGCGACATGGACGCCGCTGTCGACGTTCTGCGCAAGAACGGCCTCGCCAAGGCTGCCAAGAAGGCTGGTCGTGAGACCAACGAGGGCGCTGTCGCCGCGTTCGTCTCCGAGGACGGCAAGTCCGGCGCTCTGCTCGAGCTCTCCTGCGAGACCGACTTCGTCGGCTCCAACGCCAAGTTCACCGGCTTTGCTTCCAAGGTCGCTGAGGTTGTCGCCACCACCGAGCCGGCTGACGTCGACGCTCTGCTCGAGAAGCCGATGGGCGAGGAGACCGTTTCCTCCGAGCTCACCGAGATGATTCACATCATGGGCGAGAACATGAAGATCGCTCGTTTCGCTGCCCGCAAGGCCGAGAACGGCGCTCTCGCTTCTTACATCCACATGGGTGGTAAGATTGGCGTCCTCGTCGAGTTCGCTTTCGAGAAGGCCGAGACCGCTCAGGCCGAGTCCTTCAAGACCTTCGCTCACGACGTTGCCCTTCAGGTTGCCGCCGTCGCCCCGATCTGCGCTACCCGCGAGCAGGTTCCGGCCGAGACCGTCGAGCATGAGAAGCAGATCTACATGGCTCAGGCTGCCGAGTCCGGCAAGCCCGAGGCCATCCAGGAGAAGATGGCTGTTGGCCGTCTGGAGAAGTTCTACAAGCAGTCCGTGCTCACCGAGCAGGAGTTCATCAAGGACAGCTCCCTCACCATCAAGAAGTACGCTGAGCAGGTCTCCAAGGAGCTCGGCGATACCATTACCGTCGTTGCCTTCGACCGTCTGGTCCGTGGCGAGTAAATAAGCTCTTGTAGCTGGTAATGAGCAGGCTGTGGGTTTTACTCACAGCCTGCTTTTTCATGGCTCTGAGCAGAGCCTTTGCTATCATATTGTGAGTCTAATTAAAGGAGGATCGTTTTGTCCGACATCCGATACAAACGCGTGCTTCTGAAGCTTTCCGGCGAAGCGCTGATGGGCGACGGCCACTACGGCATCGACCCCAAGGTTACCGACCATCTTGCCAAGCAGGTCAAGGAGCTGCTCGCCGTAGGCCATGAGGTCGGCGTTGTTGTCGGCGGCGGCAACATTTTCCGCGGCATGGCCGGCGCTGCCGGTGGCATGGAGCGTGC
>CAKUHM010000169.1 GCA_934655835.1 uncultured Collinsella sp.
ATGCCGTTGGCGCCGATAAAGGCCGCGTCAATCCCCAGCGCGCGCAGAGTGTCCTCGGCCGTGGGGCCCACAAAAGCAGCGGTACGGCGACGGTACATGCCGCCCACGAGACACAGATCGCAGTCCTCGCGCTCCTCGAGCAGGTTAAAAACCGAAAGCGAGTTGGTCACGATGCGCAAACGGCACGCCGGCAGCATCGAGGCCATCTGTTCAACCGTGGTGCCCGTGCCCAAAAAGATGGTCGAGCCTTCCTCGATGAGCTCCACGGCGCGGCGCGCGATCTGCAACTTTTCCTCAGCGTGCTTGGACCGCTTTTCGCTATGAGAGTACTCGTGACGCAGCATCGCATGGGGGCGACCCTGCGCGCTGCGGGCACCGCCGTGCACGCGCTCGATCTCGCCCAGGTTCGCGAGCTCCTCAAGGTCGCGACGGATCGTCATGTCCGAGACGCCCAGCGCGTCCGAAATCTCCTTGACTGAGACCGTTCCCTGCTCCTCGAGCAGCTGACGAACCCTATCCTGTCGCTCTGCCTTAATCACGATGAGTCCTCGCTGTTCCACGCGTACATCAATTCAAACAGTAACGAACAAATTGTATCAGATTCGCGCGGACCAAAAATGGACGCTTCAACTGCGCCTTCATTACTTTTTTTAAGAAAAATACCCCCTGCTTTAGTGGGGTGTAGTGATAATCTCGCTTGTTCGCGCTACAGTTTGTCCGGAATACCTCGATGTTAGGAACTAAATGATCACTTCCGAGCTTTTCGGCACCGCGCCGTGCGGTACCCCCGTTCATCGTTACACCCTCAACGGGCCCGAGATCTGCGTTCGCATTATGGACTATGGCGCCACCGTGCTGGGTATCGATGTGCCCGACATTCCCGGCAACGTGCGTGATGTGGTGCTGGGCTTCGATAAGCTCGAGGATTACTTTGATAACCCCGCCTGCTTTGGCGCGACCATCGGCCCCGTGGCCAACCGCACCGCGGATGCCACGATCACCATCGCCGGCACAGACTGGCATATGCCCGCCAACGAGGGTGCCAACAACCTGCACAGCGATCTTGAGCACGGCCTGCACAAGCGCGTGTGGGATGCCGAGCTCGACGAGGTCCACAACGCCGTGCGCATGACTACCTCGCTTGAGGATGGCGAGCTGGGCCTGCCCGGCAACCGCACCTTTACGGCCGTGTTCACCGTGACGCGCACCGGTGTCTTTCGCATCGAGTATGGCTGCGAGAGCGACCGCGCCACCTACGTGTCCATGACTAACCACACCTACTTTAACCTTGCCGGCCATAACGCCGGCATGGACTGCGAGCACTTCTTTGTGGCCAACGCTGCTCACTACCTGCCCATCGACGAGCAGAACATCCCCACCGGCGAGATTGCTCCGGTCGAGGGAACACCGTTTGACTTTCGCGAACTGCGCCCCGTCGCTCCCGGCATGGAGGCCGACGACCCGCAGATTAAGCAGGCCCGTGGCTACGATCACTGTCTGTGCATCGATGGCTATCAGTACGGCCGTAATCTGCGCCGTGCGATGCACGTCGAGGAGATGTGGACCGGTCGCGAGCTGGACTACTACACCACCGCCCCGGGCGTGCAGCTCTACACCGGCAACTGGCTGGGCGACGAGCATGCCAAGGACGATGCCAACTATGGCTGGGGCGCCGGCTTTGCCCTCGAGGCAGAGATGTACCCCGACACGCCGCACCAGCCCCTGTTCCCGCAGGGCATTGTAGGCCCGGGTCACCCCTACAGCAATGTGATCGAGTACCACTTTATGAGGCACTAAGCCATAGCGCAACATATCGCACAGCAACGCCCGCCGGCACCTCCGCCGACGGGCGCCTTTTCGTCCCTAGGGCTCAATTTCGCTGTCACTGTATGAGGGATCAGTTGAGCAGATTGTCGATGGGGTCGGGGTTGGAGTTGGGGAGGTAGCGGATTTCTAGCTCTATGCCGAGTTCTCGCAGCTCTTTGAGGGCGGCGATGTCTGCGTCGTCTACGGCGACTGCGGGCGTTACGGGGTGCTTGCTCTCCCCTGTCCGCATGTGACCTATGCTGATCTTAGTAATGGGCGCACCGCCCTTAACCAGCGCAAGCGCATCGGCGGGTGAGGCCACCATGATCAGAATCCATTGACGCGGCGTTGCAGTATGAATGATGTCGATGGTCCTTTGCACCGAGAAAAACCGTGTCCAAACGCCTTCTGGCGCCGCGACCCTCATGGGTGCCCATTGGCGCGAATCCGCCGCGATCTCATCGTTGACGATTAGGACAAGGTTGGAGCCCACCGCTTCGTTCCACAGCTCAACGTCTTGTCCGTAAATGAAACGGTCGTCGATGCGTGTGAGAAGAATCTTGGGTTGAGCCATCGCCGCCCCATTCTGTTTGAGACCCGTAAGAGCAAGACATCGCGTCTCCAATATTAGTGCATTTAAAGTGAGAAAAGCCGTCAGAACACTTGCGCGGATTTGCGATGTCCCGTATCATAGACAGCCGTTGACGCCTCAGTTGCGTCACCACATGGCCGCCAGCGTAGCTCAGTTGGTAGAGCACCGCTCTCGTAAAGCGGGGGTCACCGGTTCGAGCCCGGTCGCTGGCTCCATTGCACAAGATAGCCGCCTTCGGGCGGCTTTTTTGTTGCCGATTTCGGGCGCACATCCGCCAATTCAAGCACAACGCCGCCGGAAACTCCCCTACTCAACAAAAAGCCCCGCCAACCGCGGCCTCCCAAACGGGAAACCGAGATCAGCGGGACCCAAGCACGCTCCCCCCAAGGGATAACGCTCGCAACACGAACAGCTCAATCGAGCGGCGCGTTACTCCTCCCAGTAAGCGTCTGCAAGCAGCTTAAAGCAGATCTTCTTGACCGGTTGCGCGCCATCGCCCGGGAATTCGAGCGTGGGCATGTGCGGCTCGCCGGCAACGAACAGCGCAAACTTGTCGTCGGCCAGATCGCCGGCGATCGAGGCGTCGGAATCGACCAGATCGTAGTCATCCTTCTCGTCAAACTCCTGGACCAGCGTCAGGCTGCCCGTGGCGACCTTAAAGGCCTCGCGACCCTCGACGTCGATCTGAAGGTCGTGATAGCGCTGATGCGTCTCATAGTGAGCGTCGGCCTCGGGACGCGTCGTGGGAGCCATGACATTCGCAAAGACCTTGTCGCCCAGAATCGGATGGCTGCCGACCTCGAGCTCCGCCGGGTCATGCTCCTCGAGCCAATCGATCAGCACGTCGAGGCCCTTGAGCATGCCGCGGTATTCCTCGATATCGCCCAGTGCACCGTAAATCATCTAAATCCCCTCTCGGATCGTCACTTTGGCAGCTACTCGGTAAATGCGTTACCGACGCTGTTGCCGCCCACATACGTCTCGACCAGGGTAAGGTCGGGATTGAACACGACAAAGTCGGCGTCGCGCCCCGGCATAATGCTACCGCACTTGTCGTCGACGTGGGCAGAGCGCGCCGGAACCTCGGTCGCCATGCGAATGGCGATATCGGCGCTGGCGAGACCCCAGTCGACGATGTTCTTGACACCCTGCGCGAGCGTGAGCACCGAGCCGGCGATGGCGGAGCCGTCGGCGAGCCAGCACAAGTTGTCCTTCATGATGACATCCATGCCGCCACTGGTGTACTTGCCCTCAGGCATACCACCGCAGCCCAGGCAGTCGGTGATGAGCACCGTATGCTGCCAGCCCTTGGCCTGCAGCAGTGCCTTGATGGCAGCAGGGTTCACATGCTTGCCGTCGCAGATGATCTCGGCATACGTGTTGGGCGTGGTCATGGCAGCACCCACGACGCCGGGCTCGCGATGATG
>CAKUHM010000170.1 GCA_934655835.1 uncultured Collinsella sp.
CAGGCCCCGCCGACCGATTGCAAGCGGTCGGCGGGGCCATTGTGGCTCTTGACAGCGGATTGGGTCATATGAGCGAGCGCCGCCCAGGGCGAACAAGTTGGCATGAAAAAGGCAAGGCATAGACCTTCTGGTCATGCCTTGCCTTTTGAATGACAAATTGTCGCCCTGGGTGGCGCGCAGCGTCGACTAGTTACGCGGTTCGTAGAACCGCGTAACCCCTAAAAGCGGTTGCCGCGGAAGCCGCCACCGTTGCGGCCGCCACGATCGCCACCGCGACCGCCGCGGTCGTTGCCACGGTTGCCGCCGAAGCCGCCACGGTTGCCACCGCGGTCGCCATAGCCGCCACGGTTGCCGCCGAAGCCACCGCGACCGCCACGGTCGCCGCCACGGTCACCAAAGCCGCCACGGCCGCCGCGATCGCCACCGCGACCGCCACGGTCGCCGCCACGGCCGCCACGGTCACCAAAGCCGCCGCGGCCGCCACGGTCGCCGCCACGGCCGCCACGATCGTCACGACCGCCGCGAGGACCGCGGTCCTCGTCCAGGCCCATGGCGACGAGCGGGGCGATAACCTTATCGAGGGCAGCCATCAGCTCGGTGGCCTCCTCGTAAGAAAGCTCGGGCAGGAGCTTCTCCTTCTTGTTGGCAAGCTCGGTCAGGCCCTCGGCAGCATCCTCGGCAGCGAAGACGACGATCTTACGCATATCGCCCTCGGCATCGTCGATACGACCGACCAGGTCGGCAGCCTCGGCCTCGGCCATCAGGCCGTCGAGCTCACGAAGGCGCATGCCCAGCAGGTCGGACATCTCCTTCTGCTCCATCTTGGGCTTGAGGTCAAGAAGCTTGATGGCGCGCTCAATGTTCGCCATGCGCTCGGCCTTGGCCTCCTCCTCCTTGGAAATAGCAAAGCGACGGCTACGCAGCAGGCGGGCGGCCTTCTGCATCTTGTCCATCAGCTCTTCGTCATCGTAATCTGCGGCGGCCTCGACAACCTCGGCCTCCTCCTCGGCGGAAACCTCGTCAGCAGCCTCAACCTCGGTAGCTTCGGTCTCCACGGTCTCGACTGCCTCAACCTCAGCAGCCATGGTCTCGTTCTCGGTCTCGTTCATGATCTCTTCGTTCTCAGACATGAGACTCCTTCTTGGCCCTCTCGGGCATCATCGCCCCATTCGCGGGGCCCGTCGCGCACTCTTTGCGCTTATAAATCATGCCTCTCGGCAAAACGTCCATTAGTTTATGGTGTCGTCCGTCAATCTAGCTGCAGAATCTATGTGCACACATTAATGCGACATGTCGCGGTATCATGGCTTAAATCAAACGCCCACCATAAGGAGCCCGCCATGATCAAACCCATCATGAAGTCCGAGTTCTTTTTACGCCTGCCCTCCGAGGACGCCGGCCCCGAAGACGCCGCGACCGGGCAGGATCTTCTGGACACGCTGCACGAGCATGAGCACGAGTGTGTGGGGCTTGCCGCCAACATGATCGGCGTACGCAAGCGCATCATCTGCGTAAAGGACGGCAGTAAGTCGTTGCTCATGTACAACCCACAGATTCTTGAGCAGGTCAACGCCTACCAGACAAGCGAAGGATGCCTTTCGCTGGTCGGCGAGCGCCCCTGCACACGTTATCGCCGCATTAAGGTGGAGTATCTGGACGAGAACTTCGTCCACCGCATCAAGAACTTCTCGGGCTACACCGCCGAAATCATCCAACACGAAATCGACCACTGCCAGGGCACCGTTATATAAGTTCCGCCGGTCAAGCATTTCCCACGCCCCGCAGGTCCACAAAATAGCTCCCCGCAGCCAAGCAACTGCAGGGAGCTTTTCATAGTGCGGAGCTTCTATCCCATTAGCTCTGGCGATAATGATCGAAGAAATCGGCGAGGTCTTCGAGGGACTCTTTGAGCACTTCCATGCGCGGCAGGTACACGATGCGGAAGTGATCAGGCTCGGCCCAGTTAAAGCCGCCGCCGCGCGTGATCAGAATCTTCTTCTCGTGCAGCAGGTCAAGGGCAAACTGCTCGTCATCGGTGATGTTGAACTTCTTCACATCCATCTTGGGGAAGATGTAGAACGCCGCGCGCGGCTTGACCACCGAGATGCCATCGATCTTGCTAAGCGCCTCGTACACAAAGTTACGCTGCTCGTAGACACGGCCGCCGGGGCGAATGTAGTCGTTAACCGACTGATGACCGCCGAGCGCCGTCTGAACGATCGACTGAGCCGGCACGTTGGAGCACAGGCGCATGTTCGAGAGCATGTTGATGCCCATAATAAAGTCACTCATGCAGCGCTGGTTACCCGAAAGCACCATCCAGCCAATACGGTAGCCCGCGATCATGTGTGACTTGGAAAGGCCGCTGAAGGTGACGCAGGGCAGGTCGGGCGCGAGCGAAGCAATCGAGACGTGCTCGTAGCCATCCATGCACAGACGGTCGTAAATCTCGTCGGCAAAGATCATCAACTGATGCCTGCGCGCAATCTCGACGATGCCCTCGAGTACCTCGCGCGGATAGACCGAGCCCGTGGGGTTGTTGGGGTTGATGATGACGAGGGCCTTGGTCGCGCTCGTGATCTTGGACTCCATATCCTCCAGGTCGGGATACCAATCGGCCTGCTCATCGCACAGATAGTGCACGGGATGGCCGCCGGCAAGGGTTGCGCACGCCGTCCACAGCGGATAGTCGGGGCTGGGGATCAGAATCTCGTCGCCGTTGTCGAGCAGCGCGTTCATCGAAAGCTGAATGAGCTCGGACACGCCGTTGCCCGTGTAGATGTGCTCCATCTGAACGTTGGGCAGGCCCTTGATCTGCGAGTACTGCATAATCGCCTTGCGCGCAGAGAACAGGCCGCGCGAGTTGGAATAGCCCTCGCAGTCGGGCAGCTGCTGGCGCATGTCCTTGATGACCTCATCGGGCGTGCGGAAACCGAAGGGCGCCGGGTTGCCGATATTGAGCTTGAGGATGCGCTCGCCCTCGTCCTCCATACGGGCAGCCTCGTCGACGACGGGGCCGCGCACGTCATACAGGACGTTATCGAGCTTGGTGGATTTAGAAAAAGTGCGCATGGTAGTGCTCCTTGCAATTTGAGCCGTGGGACTAGGTTCGGATTTGGCAACGTTATGGGACGAGGGCGTCTCGCCTTGGTCGGCGTCACTGGCGAGCAGCCAGGTAACATCGACCTCCAAAATACGGGCGAGCAGCTCTGCCACATCGCGCCGCGGGATCGTCTTGCCGCTCACATATTGGCTCATCTGACTCTTGCCGAGTTTTTTGCCGAGCATCTCCGATGCGCGGATCACGTCCGACTGGCGAACGTCGCGATCGGACATAGCCTGTCGCAGGCGATCGCTAAACGTCTCTTGGGCCACTAGAACCTCCTTGCTGGCAAAGTTCAATTTATAGAACACGAATTGAACCTGAGTTCAATTTAGGCAGCAGTATAGCGCGGCACATAGTACGAAAGTTCAATTTCACAAAGAAATGCGCCAAGTTCCAAGATTTGCTCCAGAGCAGATAACAGTGTGCACCATTAGAGATATTCGAGAAATCGAGTCGCCGCAAGCGAAACGTCGGCCGTGCGGTATATGGCATTGATTTGCCGATGAGGATGCCCCTCCAGCGGCCGGATAGCGACATCAAACTGACAGCGGCGCAAGATGAGTGCCGGAAGAACACTCACGCCCAATCCGTCCTCGACCATGGCCATGATCGCATAGTCGTCCCAAGTCGACAGCTTGGAGCGCACCGTTAGGCCCGCACGGCGAAACAGCGGCGTAATCTCGTCGTC
>CAKUHM010000171.1 GCA_934655835.1 uncultured Collinsella sp.
GTAAAGGTCGTGGGCAGCCAGCTGGTGGTACCACGACGGGCGAGCTCGGTCGAGCTGATGTTGATGCCCTCGGCATCGTTGTCGGTCGTAGCGTGGTTGTAGAAGCCGTGGATATGGGTGTCCACCATGCCCGGCGCAATCCACGTGCCCGTATAGTCCTTTATCTCGCAAGTTGGCTCATCGGCCTGCCAAGCGCCAAAGACGCCGTCTTCGACCATAAGATAGCCGCCCAACTGCGGCCCCGCCGGCAAAAAGAACTTGTCGGCCTTGATAGCATACGTGCTCATCTAAGCTCCCGTACCCGCAGTGCGTTTTAGGGCGGGTCAAAAACCACTGCATTGTTAATTTGAGCGATTGTTCGTTGCGATCCATGGTTCGGCGCACGTTGCACCCGTCACAAAATACGCCAAGCCGTTTATACCCAATAACGCTAGACGGCGCGGTTGTGGTAGACCTTGTACTTAAACTGGTCGGCACGCGCAACCGAACGCGTATATTCAATGACCTCGTTGTTCATGTCATACGTGGTGCGAATCAAATCCAAGACCGGCGCACCCTCGGCAATCTCGAGCAGACGGGCGTCCGAATGACGGGCGATACTCGCATAAAACTCCTCCTCGGCCAGGCGAACCTTCTCGTGATAATCCTGCTCGATCATGTCGTACAGTGATTTGTTCTCGATCATGGGGCGCTTGAGCGCAAAGAACTTGCGGCTCGGCAGATACGTGCACTCAATCATGAGCGGCACATTATCAGCGATACGCAGGCGCTTGATCTTGTACAGCCGTTCACCCAGGCGCGCGTTCATCTCAACCGCGATATTCTTATCGGCCTCGACCTCGGTAAACTCCAGAATCGTCGTCTTGGGCACACGCCCGATGGCTTTCATCTGCTCGGTAAAGCTATAGGTTTGCGTGAGGTTTGCCGTTTGCAGCGAGCGATCGCACACCATGGTTCCGCGACCACGTTGACGAACCACGAGACCCAAACGCTCAAGCTCCTGAAGGGCGAGACGAACCGTCGTGCGCGAGAGCCCGTAGCGTTCCGATAGATCGCGCTCGGACGGGAGATAGTCGCCAGGGCGAAGTTCGTGATCGATCTTATCGGTCAGCAAATCGACGAGCTGATCGTACAAAGGCTGTTTGCGTGCTCCCATTGCCATGATGAAACCTGCCGGATAAATGACTCGAAATTGGTTGTAACCAGACACCACGTACTATAGCAGTTTTAATGGAATAATAGCAGGTCAACACGTACATTTCAGTATTGTTTGCCGGTTGATAGCCTGTGCGCTGTAATACCAATTACACCACTGCATCAAGTTTCGAGGTAGCAAAAAGGGCCGCCCCCGCGGAGCGGGACGACCCTTTGCAAGACACAAAGTCTTTAAGGCTTAGAGAAGCTTCTTGAGCTCCTCGGCAACAGCCTGGACCTGCGTGCCGATGATGACCTGGGTAGCACCCTTGTCCATCTTCATGACACCCAGAGCGCCAGCCTTCTTGCAGGCAGCCTCGTCGACCAGAGCGGAATCGCCGAGCTCGAAGCGCAGGCGAGTAGCGCAGCAGTCAACGGTCTTGACGTTCTCCTTGCCACCGACGGCAGCGAGAACAGCGGCAGCCAGAGCAGCGAACTTATCGTTGCCAGCAGCGGCGGGAGCGGAGGTCTCCTCGACATCCTCATCCTCGCGACCAGGGGTCATGAGGTTGAACTTGGTGATGGCGAAGCGGAACACGAGGTAGAAGACCACGAAGGCAGCGATGCCCAGCGGGATGATCATCCAGGTGTTGGCAGCAGCCGGGAGGCTAGCGGAGAACAGGAGGTCGGTAGCACCAGCGGAGAAGCAGAAGCCAGCACGGAAACCAACATAGTAGGTGATGATGGTGAAGATGCCGTACAGGGCAGCGTACACGACGTAGAGCGGGAAGCACAGGAACATGAAGCCGAACTCGAAGGGCTCGGTGACGCCGCAGACGAAGGCGCAGATAGCAGCGGAGACAACCAGGCCGATAGCAGCCTTCTTGTTCTTAGCGGTCTGAACCATAGCCAGGGCAGCACCCGGGATACCGAACATCATGCAGGGGAAGAAGCCGGACATGTACATGCCGAGGCTCCACTTGACGTCAGCGGAGGTCTCGCCAGCCCAGAAGTGGGTCAGGTCGCCCAGGCCGATGGTGTCGAACCAGAACACGTTGTTCAGAGCGTGGTGCAGACCGGTCGGGATGAGCAGACGGTTGAGGAAGGCATAGATGCCAGCGCCGATGCCGCCCATAGCAGCGATACCCTCGCCGAGAGCAACGAGTGCACCGAAGATGAGGGGCCAAGCGAAGAGCAGGACAACGGAGACCACGATGCAGATGACGGCGGTCATGATGGCAACGCAGCGCTTGCCGGAGAAGAATGCCAGCCAGTCGGGCAGACGGGTGTCCTTGAACTTGTTGTAGCAAGTGCCGCCGATGATGGCAGACAGGATACCGATGAAGGAGTTACCAGCGATCTTGGAGAACGCGATGCCCTCGGTCGTGGCAAGCCAAGCGGTCTGGGCGTCGGCGTCCATGCCACGGATGGTGCCAACCACAGCGGGGTTGAGCAGCTGCTGGATCATCAGGAAGGCAACGAGGCCAGCGAGGCCAGCGGTGCCGTCGTGATCGTCGGCGAGGCCGACAGCGGCGCCGACTGCGAACAGCCAGGCCATGTTATCGATAAGAGCGCCGCCTGCCTTGATGAGCAGGAAGCCGGCGGTGTAGGCAAAACCGGTAGTGTCACCGGCAGCACCCATGACTGCGGGGGCGAGCAGGTAGCCCACGCCCATAAGAATACCTGCGACGGGAAGCGCCGCGACGGGAAGCATCAGCGCCTTGCCGAGCTTCTGGAGGTACTTCATCATATGGTATCTCCTCCAACCTTTCTTTCGTTGTTTACCAACGAGTTCCATGTCCGCGCCTTCTGCATACCGGCTTCTCCGCTTGCCGGCATTTAAGCGCAAACTTAGTCAACCCAGTCCCTTTTCTCGGGTTGCTGGTATGTACCGTAGCACACACCTCATTCAAACGTCCACCACATTTCGTTCAAATTACTTTTCCGTTGCCAAACGGTTATTTTTTGCCCGTAAACGGTAGTTTACGCAGGTAGACGTGCTGCGTTTCTTTCATTACCAAACTAATTCTTAGTAATTTCCATACGATTTCAAATCAAAATTGGTTACTACCAGATGAACAGTGGTACCACATTGTTACTACCAGTTGGCCTGAAATCGTTTGCGCTTTACATGAATAAACACCCCCTATTTTTGTATAGGGGGTGTTACAGATCACGCGAAGATTCGATTGTGTGGCGAGCGAATCAAGCCCTATAAGCCCTTATGCAAACAGGCCGTAGATGCTGATGTTGGCCTTGGCGTACAGGCCGTTGGCGTACTCGGTCCACTTGGAGCTGGCGCTCGAGGCATGCGAGGAATACTGCTGATAGGCGGTGTAGTAGGCGGTCATGGCCTGCTTGTAGGTGGCGCTATCGGCGGTAAAGGCATCGTCGGCGAAGGCCTTGGCATAGGTGCTGTCGGCATCCTTCCAAGTGCCCTTCTCGCTATCCCACTCGTCGCCGGCAAGGTTGATGATGTAGTCGGCGTAGTCCTTGCTCGCGGTCTCCTCGTTGCCGTCAGCAGGCTCGGTCGGGGCGGTCGGCATGCCTGCGGAGGTGTCGCCGACCTTCTTCTTATAGAGCTTCTGCAGCGTCGCAGACTGGCGAACGATCTGCTTGGCCTGGTCCTTGGACACGCCGTAC
>CAKUHM010000172.1 GCA_934655835.1 uncultured Collinsella sp.
TCGCGCTCGCTCTCGACGACGGGCACGTGCTTCTCGTGCGCCGCGTCCTCGGTGTTCGCGGTCAGCTCCGTGCAGCCAGCGGGGGTTGCAACGTCGTCACCAAGAGCGGCAATGAGCTTGCCGTCGGGGTCCTTAAAGAATTTCGCCATGATGTTCTCCTTTGCTGATGTGCCGGTGTTCTCGATGTCTCTTATGCCCAAAGGCAAACGAACCATCCACGGCATGGCAAATGAACACATAACGAGCGAGGCTAGCGTCCGTCGCCGCCGAGCAGTGCCAAGACGTCCTCGCGGGTAAACAGCGCCGACGAGATACCGTCGCCGCCGAGCACGCTGTTGACCAGGTCGCGCTTAGACTCCTGCATCTGCATGATGCGCTCCTCGATCGTGTCCTTGGCGATGAGCTTGTACACGGTCACGGTGTGCTGCTGGCCAATGCGGTGGGCACGGTCGGTCGCTTGGTCCTGCGCCGCCACGTTCCACCACGGGTCGTAGTGAATGACCACATCGGCGGCCGTCAGGTTGAGGCCGACGCCGCCCGCCTTGAGCGAGATCAGAAAGACCGGTACCTCGCCCGCCTGGAACTGCGCGACCATCTTGGCGCGGCTCTCCTTGGACGATGCGCCCGTGAGCTTAAGAAAGCCGATGTCCTCCTTGGCCAGGCGCTTGCAGATAATATCGAGCATGCCCGTGAACTGGCTGAACAGCAGGATGTGGTGCCCGCCGTCGAGCGCGCCGCGCACGAGCTCCATGCAAGCGTCGAGCTTGGCGCTCCCCGCCTTGTAGTCATCGTAGTGTAGATGCGGGTCGCAGCAGATCTGGCGCAGCTTGGTGAGCTCGGCAAGCACCTTGAGCTTGTCCTTCTTAAACTCATTGGCTTCGCGATGCTGCACCTGCTGGGCAATGCGATCCTGGTTAGCCAGGTAGAGCTTGCGCTGCTCGCCGGTGAGCTGTGCCATGACGGTGTCCTCGATCTTCTCGGGCAGGTCGGCGACCACGTCTTCCTTAACACGACGCAGCACAAACGGCGACACGAGCGCCTGCAGGCGAGCAGCGCTGTCACCCTCGGCGTGTTCGACCGGGCTCTCAAAGCGCTTGGCAAACAACTCGCGCGTGCCCAAAAGGCCCGGCATCAAAAAGTCGAAGATGCTCCAGAGCTCAGACAGGCGGTTTTCGATGGGCGTGCCCGTCAGGGCAAAGCGCACGCCGGCGGGCAGGCGCTTGGCGGCGCGGGCCACCTGGGTGAGCGGGTTTTTAATGTACTGGGCCTCGTCGAGCACCACGCGGGCAAAGTCCCGCTCGGCGTACTCATCGATATCGCGGCGCATGAGGTCATACGACGTCACGACCACGTTATGCTCGGCCACGCCGGCAATTTGCACGCGGCGCTGAGCCTTGGCGCCCACGATGGCGCACGCGTCGAGCGAAGGCGCAAAGCGCTCCAGCTCGGCAATCCAGTTGTACACGAGCGATGCCGGGCACACCACGAGTGTGGGCTTGGTATCCCCCGCCTCCACGCGCGCCAGGATATGCGCAATCATCTGCAGCGTTTTGCCCAAGCCCATATCGTCAGCCAAGATGCCACCGAGCCCCAGGTGCTCGAGCGAACCGAGCCACTGGTAGCCATCGACTTGGTAGCCGCGCAGCGTGGCCTTAAGGGATGCCGGCACCGTAAAGTCCATCTTGCCGAGCGTGTCCAGGCGCTCGACGGTGCGGCGGAACGCGGCATCGCGATCGGCCTCGAGCGCGGGCGTGCGCGCGAGCATGCTATCGACAAACAGGGTGCTCGACGCGGGAAGCGACACGCCGTCGAGCAGGTCGACGGCATCGACGCCCAGGTCCTCGGCAAGGCCAAACGCGGCGCGAGCGCCCTCGTCCAAGCGCACGATGTCGCCGGAGGTCAGGCGCGCAAACGTCTGGTGGCGCTTGTACGAGTCCAGGTAGATGGCAAGGTCCGCCGCCGAAAGTCCGCTCGCGCCCAGCTCGACGTCGAGCAGATTGCTCTTGACGGTCGCACGCACCGAGAGCTTGGGCGCAGGACGTACCGAGATCTGGCGCAGGCGGTCGCTGAGCATGACCTCGCCCAGCTCAGACAGCACGGACAGACCCTCGGTCAGCAGGCGGAACAGGCTCTCGTCGTCGCGCTCCTCAAACGCCAGGCCGCCCTCGTGGAAATCGAAGTACATGGCAGCCGTGTCCATAACGCGAAACTCCGCCACAACGTCGCGGGGCGGCACGCTGGGGCGCTGGTCCTCGAAGGGGCTTCCCGGAGCACCCAGGCTAAAGAGATCTGCCGACCAATCGCCGTAGGCAACCGTGATCTCGCAGGTCACAAGCCCGTCACTGACACCGATTGACATTGCAAAGCTCGGCTCGGGCGCCACGGTGTCGAGCACGGCAGGAGCGGTGAGGTCGGTGTGTTCGCGCAGCACGGGCAGCGCCATGCGGCAGAACTCGCCCACCTGTTCGGCGGCGATATGGACCGGCGTGCGGCAAGGCAGCAGACGCGAAAGGAATGGCGCGGCATGCTGAGCAAACGCCGCATCGGCACGGCGCGCGCGATGCGAGTCGATCAGATAGGCAACGTCGCCCGAGGCAAAACAGTACGCATCGGCGGGCAGGCGCAGGTCGTAGCTGCCGCCGGCCGCCGGCGCGATCTTGGCGGCAAGGAGCGGCGGACGTTTTGCCGAGGCCTCGTCCTCCCCCTCCGGTGCCGACTCAACCGCCACCTCGTAGGAACGATGCGTCGTCGTCCCCCGCGACCAGGCGGGCTCAAATGAAATGGTCCGGCCGCGCAGCAGGTCCAGCATGTATACGATGTCATGCTCGGACAAGGGCAGCTGGCGCTCGGCGACAAAACCGCTGCGTGCAAAGTCGTACGACGCCGAGCGCGAGCTCGTAATGTCACCGAGATAGGCAACCGTCGTCGCAACAAGGTCGAGCAGGCACACCGAAACCTCGTCAAAGGCCTCGGGCGTATGGAGGAACGTGAGCTTCTTGCCGTACGAGAACGTGCCCCCGCGCACGTAGGCGCCGGCCATGCCGTCGATGTCCTTGACCACGTAGGAGACCGATCCACAGCGGATGCGGAACTCGAGCGCCCAGCTAAAGCGGTCAGCGAACAGCGGATTGTAGTACGGCACCAACGAGGGCTCCAACGCCGCTTTGGGGGCGTCGGGATCAACGGCACCGGCAAGCTTGCGGCGCATACTCGCCAGCTCATCCATGCGCGCGTCCGAAAGATCGGAAAGCGCCGCCACAAGGCTCGGGCTCGTGGGAACGGGCGCCGGAAAGGGAAAGTTGGGGTTGACGGCCGGCGTGGCGGGCGCGGGGCGCGCAGACTGCTTAGGCGGCGCCGTGAACGTGCGGACCGGCGTGCGCAGGCCTTCGACGGACTCGGTGCCGCTTGCGTCCAGATACGCAAGCGCCGTAGCGATGGCGTGCTTGCACATGCCAGGGTAGCGGTAGGCGGCGGGGCAATCGCAGTCGTAGTCGATAACCTCGTGCTCGTCCACATCGAGTTCCACATGCGTCTTGTACAGGTCGCCGCGCGAACCGCGCACCGTGCCCTCGACCGTCACGTTCTTGGAGAAGCGCGAGCCGGAGTCCTCAAACGACAGCACGGCGCCGTTGAGCATGAGCGAACGCCCCTTCATAAAGGTGCCGCTGAGCGCTGCTTCCTTGCGAAGCGCCTGCACAAACGTCCCCTGCGCCATCACTTCCTCCAATCTCACGCCGGGTAGCTAATTTGGGACGGGGCTATTTTTGCTAC
>CAKUHM010000173.1 GCA_934655835.1 uncultured Collinsella sp.
GTCGCCGAGCAGACGCCCAACGGCAACACCAAGAAGGCCAAGGGCACCAAGGTGAACCTGGTAATCTCCAAGGGCCCCAAGCCCTCCGAGAAGGTTGAGGTTCCCCAGCTTGTCGGCCTGACCAAGGACCAGGCAGAAGCCGCGCTGGCAAGCGTTGGCCTGAAGGGCAACGCTTCGGAGGAAGCCAATGAGGCCGAAGAGGGCCAGGTCTTTGACCAGAGCACTACTGCCGGCAAGGAGGTCGAGAAGGGCACGACCATCTCGTATAAGGTCTCGAGCGGCCCGGATACCACGTCCGTCCCCGACCTGACCGACATGACCGAGGCCCAGGCGCGCAACGCCCTCGATATGGCAGGCTTTGGCGTCGACGTGAGCTACCAGGAGAACGACTCAGTTACCGAGGGCACCGTGATCAGCTGGAACCCCAGCGGCAAGCAGAAGCCCGGCGCCACGATTACCGTCGTCATCGCCAAGAAGTCCGGCAAGGCCAGCGTTCCGGGCAACCTGTACGGCAAAAGCATCTCCGCCGCCGTCACCGCGCTCAACAACGCCGGGTTCTACAACATCGCGTTCTGCGACCAGAACGGCAACCCCGTGAGCGGCAACGAAAACGCCACCGTTACGGGCGTCTCCCCCACCGGCAAGCAGTCCACCGACAACACGATTACGCTGACGGTTTCGATTTCTGGCTCTGGTACTGATTCAGGCGACGATTCCGGTACGACCAACTAGTCATCAAGACGTTGCCCACAGCGGCTAATGACGCAAATACATTCGCTCAATTGCGCCCGTTTGCTCCCCCTGCAAACGGGCGCTTTCTTCATCTGAAGTAGCGAAAACCACGGCATACCTTTAAACCAGAAGAGGCCGGCACCGTAGCGGTACCGGGCTCGATATTCCTCTGGTGCCCCCGGGCGGATTCGAAAATTCCCCCCCGCGGGGAAATTGGTGACGCGGGTGTCGGCGGTTCGAATCCGGCCCTTAGACCAGAAGAGCCCGGCACCGTGGCGGTACCGGGCTCGACAAATCTCTGGTGCCCCCGGGCGGATTCGAACCGTCGACACCCGCTTTAGGAGAGCGGTGCTCTATCCCCTGAGCTACGGAGGCATGTTGTATTAGTGTAGCAGATTTACTGCATCGCCATACGTCGCATGACTAGACTTCGAAGTTGCTGTGGAATAGTTCCTGTCTGAAGCATCTGAAGCCGTATTTAGGAACTATTTCACCGCAACTTATGAGGAGCTAGTTGCCTTTGTGGAAGAGGTTTTTGATAACGGAGGGGATGCTCTTGGCGCCCTTGGCCGTCACATCGATAAAGTCAGGCGAACGCACGAGCTTATCCTCGTCGACGTACTTGCGGATCGCACGAAGCGTCTCTTTGTCGTCGCGCGTCGAAAACGTAAAGTGACCGTTGTCCTTGGTAAAGATGGCAAAACGCGTGATCTTCTTGGTGCCGCGCAAAACCTCGGCGGCAATATAGTCGACCTCATCCCACGGGATCTGAATAAAATCCTCGGGATTGCGCTCGTTATAGTACTCAAACGCCTTATTGCCCACCATTACATTACCGTGACTGGTAAGCCCCATCAGGCAGGTTGCCGGCGTTGCCAGATCGACCGTGCTGTTCTGAGATTGCGCCATGCGCGCCTCGCCCTCCAAATAAAACAATCGGACCGCATCCAGTGTACCCACCGGGTGCGGTCCGTTTCAATGGCTCAAAAGCCCTTGCCTAGCAATTATCGGTCTTAAGCCGAAACGTGCTTACATGAAGCCGCAAACGCGACCGATGATGCCGACGGCGAAGAGAGCCAGGATGATGACGATCGGGCTGACCTTCTTCTTGAGGAGCTTGCAGACCAGCAGGGTCAGGCACACGGCGGCAAGGCCGGGGATGAGCTGATCGAGGTTGCCCTGAAGCGTGGTGACCTTGACCTGATCAAGGGCAGTACCGCCGATGGAGTTATACATCGTCAGTGCTTCCTTGACACCCTCAGAACCGGCGGGCAGGTTAGCCCAGTCGATAAAGGCGCCAGCAGACTGCGTGACCTTGGAGACGACCGGGGTGAAGGAGATGGACACCCAGCGCTCGACCAGGGCGCCGATGATGAACATACCCAGGATGGAAGCACCCTCGGTGACCTTGCCCATCAGACCGCCGGAGAGGTCCTTGGCGATGGAGGAGCCGACCTTATAGCCAAACTCCTGCGTGTACCACTCGAAGGCGTAACGAATAATGTTCCACGCGAAGAAGAACAGCAGCGGACCGGCAATGCTGCCGGACAGGGCCAGGGAAGCACCCAGAGCACCCAAGATCGGGCGAAGGGTGAACCAGAAGGCGGGGTCGCCGACGCCGGCGAGCGGGCCCATCATACCGACCTTGACGCCCTGGATGGCGACGTCGTCGATCGGGGCACCGTTGGCGCGCTCCTCCTCGAGGGCGAGGGTAACGCCCATGACGGGGGAGGAAACATAGGGGTGCGTGTTATAGAACTCCAGGTGGCGCTTAAGCGCGGCAATCTGGTCGTCCTTGCTGGTGTAGAGCTTCTTGATCGCAGGGATCATGGAGTAGCACCAGCCACCGTTCTGCATACGCTCGTAGTTCCACGAGCCCTGAAGGAACTGATGACGGAAGCAAACCTTCTGACGATCGGACTTAGAAAGCTGAATCTTGTTCTCTGCCATATGTATCACTCCCTTCCTACTCGTAATCATTCAGAATGTCGCCGAGCGGGTCGCCGGAGCCACCGCCCATGCCGCCACCCTGCTTGGCCAGATCCTTAAGGCCAAGGTAGATGAGGGCGAGGGAGATGCCGATGAGGCCCAGGGCGATCAGCGTGAGCTGAGGGATGGCGGCAAGGACAAAGCCGAGGACGAAGAACGGCCAGGTCTCCTTGGTGGCCATCATGTTGATGACCATGGCGTAACCGACGGAAGCGACCATACCGCCGCCGACGGCCATGCCGCCGGACAGCCAGTCGGGCATAGCGTTCAGCGCGTTGGTAACGGCCTCGGCCGGGATGATGCACAGAAGCACGGCCGGGATGGCGATACGGACACCCTGCATGAGGATGCCGGCGTACTGCCAACGCTCGATGCCGGCGAAGTCGCCCTTCTCGGCGCAGGCGTCCATGCCGTGGACCATAGCGGTAGCCAGGGTACGGCAGATCATGGTCAGGAACAGGCCGGCGACGGACAGAGGCACGGCGACGGCGATGGCGGCGGTAACGGCCTTGCCGGAATCGGTGGCACCGCCGTTAAGGGCGAGCGCCATGATGATGGCGGAGGCGACAGAAGCCAGGGCGGCGTCAGGTGCGACGGCGGCGCCGACGTTAGCCCAACCAAGAGCCATCATCTGAAGCGAGCCGCCCAGGAGGATGCCCTCCTGAAGGTGACCGGTTACGAGACCGATAAGCGTGCACGCAACGAGCGGCTGATGGAACTGGAACTGGTCCAGAACGCCTTCCATACCGGCAAGCAGCGCGATGATCGCGATAAGAACAATAGTAAGCGCGGACATGTATCGGACCCTCCTTTACTATGCTTGAGCGGCCAGTTCGGCCTTTGCTTTCTTCAACATGGCGTCGAGGTTCTCGGAAGAATCCGAAGGAACCTTGCGGACCTCGAACTTAACGCCCTTGGCCTTGAGAGCCTCGATGGTCTTGACGTCGTCATCGCCCATGGCGACAGCGTTGGTGACGACGACCTTGCCCTTGGAGTGAGCCATGGAACCGATGTTGACTTCCTTGATGTCGACGCCGGCCTC
>CAKUHM010000174.1 GCA_934655835.1 uncultured Collinsella sp.
GTGGACAAGGGCCTGGTGCGCGAACTCGGCCGCGACCCCCAACGCGGTCAGGCCATCATCTACGGCACGACCAACGCCTTCCTTGAGAAGTTCGGCCTGCGCTCCACCCGCGACCTGCCCGATCTTGAGCAGTTTGCCCCCGACGAGCAGTCGCGCCAGTTTATCCGCGAGCGCCTGAGCGGCCGAAGCATTCAGTCCACACTCGAGGAACAGGCCGAGGACCTGGACGAAGAGCGCGAACTGCTCGATACCAATGTTGAGGATATTGAGGCAGTCGAGGACGAGGATATCCAGGTCAGCGACAATGCCTCGGAGGATATGCATGACGAGAACTAACGAAGCAGGGGAGACGCGCATCACCGGCGCCACGGACACGACCGCGTCCGACGCCCAGCCCGTCTACCCGCACACCATGCGCCTGCAGCGCTTTTTGGCGCGCGCGGGCGTGGCGAGCCGTCGCGGCTCGGAGGACCTGATGACAGCCGGCCGCGTGACAGTCAATGGCACGGTCGCGACCGAGCTGGGCACCAAGGTCGATGTCGACCGCGACCACATCGAGGTCGACGGCATGCCCGTCAAGCTCAATCAGGACGCCGTGTATCTGATGCTCTACAAGCCGACCGGCTACCTCACCACCATGAGCGACCCGCAGGAGCGCCCTTGCGTGGCCGACCTGGTCCCCCGCGACCGCTTTCCGGGACTCTTCCCGGTGGGTCGTCTGGACCGCGACACTACGGGCCTGTTGCTCTTCACCACCGACGGCGACTTGTCGCAGGACCTGTTGCACCCCAGCAAGCACGTCTACAAGACCTACCAGGCGCTTGTGGACGGCCACCTGACCGACCGCGACTTGGAGCCACTCCGCCGCGGCATCGAGCTCGACGACGGCCTGTGCCAGCCGGCCATCTGCCGTGTCATCAGCGCGCGCGAGGCCGAAGCCGTGGCGCCCCAGGGTGTGAGGCCCGGCACCACCGCTGTGGAGGTCATTATCCGCGAGGGCCGCAAAAACCAGGTCAAGCGCATGCTGAGCAAGATCCACCACCCGGTGATCCGCCTGCATCGCTGCAACTTTGCCGGCCTGGAACTCGAGGGCGTGGCCAAAGGCTCGTGGCGCGAGCTCACCGACCGCGAGGTGCAGATCCTCAAGGACGGCGGAATCCCACCCAAGCAGGCCAGCGCCAAGCGCGGCGGCAAGCCCCAGGACACACCCGCGAGCCGCACCCGTCACCACGGCAGCCACGGCTCCGCGCCCAAGCGCAACACCTACCGCGAGCGCTACACGGGCTAGGCAACCCGCCGCGCCCCAGCTCTCGCGAACCATACCAGCACGTCAACCACCGAAAGGAAGCATTGCATGATCGTCGCCATCGACGGCCCCGCCGGTTCCGGCAAATCCACCATCGCCAAGGAGATCGCCCGCCAGCTGGGCTTTAACAAGCTCGACACGGGCGCCATGTATCGCGCCGTCACCTTTGCCGCGCTCGACCGCGGCATCGATCTGGATGACGAGGCGGCCATCGACGCCCTCGCCGAGCAGATCGAGATCCGCTTTACCAACAGTACCGGCGAGGACACGCGCCTGACCATCGACGGCGTGGACGCCTCTGCCGCCATCCGCACCCCGCAGGTGGACGCCAACGTGTCCAAGGTCTCGGCCTACCCGGGTGTGCGCGCCGCCATGCTCATCCACCAGCGCCGCGCCGCCGAGGACCGCGACATTGTGGCCGAGGGTCGCGACATCGGAACCGTCGTGTTCCCCAACGCGCAGGTCAAGGTCTTCCTGACCGCCGACCCGCGTGAGCGCGCCCGCCGCCGCGTGCTGCAGCGCCACCAAAACGACGCCCAGCCGTTGACCGCCGATCAGCTCGAAGCCGAGGTCGACGAGACCCTCGACGCCCTCAAGCAGCGCGACAAGCTCGACAGCAGCCGCGAGGTCGCGCCGCTCGTGCCTGCCGAGGACGCCGTGCACGTTGACTCCACCGCCCACACCATCGACGAGGTCGTCCGCATCATCGAGGACCTCATCAACCAAAGGAGGTAGCCCATGCGCCTGTTTAAGCAGACGCCCGAGGACTATTACAACGCCCCCTACGCCGAGTTCCCGGCACTCATCCGCGGCACCGTCGTCGTGGTCATGGCGATCCTGTGGGTCTTCTCCAAGCTCATGTGGCGCTGGAAGGTGGAGGGCGCCGACCTGCTGTTTGAGCGCCAGGAAGGCCGCGGCAGCGTAGTCATCTGCAATCACACCTCGATGGCCGAGCTCTTGGCCGTGGAGACGGCGCTGTTCTTTGGCGGCCGCCGTATTCGCCCCATCTTTAAATCGGAGTTCGCCAAGTCCAAGATCGTGCGCTGGGCCTTTAGCCGCGTGGGCGGCATCCCCGTCGAGCGCGGCACCGCCGACATGAAGTGTCTGCGCGCCGCCCAGCACGCGCTGCAGCGCGGCGAGGACGTCCTGATCTTCCCCGAGGGCACGCGCATCCGTTCGCGCGAGATCAAGCCCGAGGTCCACGGCGGCTTTGCGCTCATCGCCCAGATGGGCAAGGCGCCCGTCAACCCGCTCGCCATCTGCGGCTGGTCCGACATCACGCCCAAGGGCAAAAAGCTCATGCGCCCCAAAAAATGCTGGATCCGCGCCGGCAAGGCCGTCTCGCTTTCCGACGCTCCTGCCGGGCTCAAGCGCACGGAGCGTCTGGCATGGTTTGAGTCCGAGGCCATGGGCCGCGTCTACGCCATGCGTGACGAGCTGTGCGCCGAGCATCCAGGCAGGTTCTAGCCATGGGTGAGAACGTGAAGAACACCGCCGCGACCGTCGCCGAGGAATCCGTCCCCACCATCGAAATCGCCGCCCACGCCGGTACCTGCTACGGCGTACAGCGCGCGCTCGACATGGCGCTAGCCGCCGCACCGCAGACGGGGGAGAGCACTCAAGTCCACACCCTGGGCCCGCTCATTCATAACCCCATCGTGGTGCGCGAGCTTGCCGAGGCGGGCGTCGGCTTAGCCGAAACTCTGGACGATGCCGCAACAGGCACCGTGATCATCCGCGCCCACGGCGTGGTGCCGCAGGTCATCGACGCTGCTCGCGACCGCGGCCTTACCGTGGTCGACGCCACCTGCCCCTACGTGAAGAAGGTCCACGTGGCCGCTGAGCGCTTGGTACGCGAGGGCTACCGCGTGATCGTCGTAGGCGAGCCGGGTCATCCCGAGGTTGAGGGCATTCTGGGCCACGCCGGCGATGACGCGCAGGTCGTGAGCTGCGCCGCCGACGCCGACGAGCTACCGCTCAAGGGCAAGGTGGGCTTGGTCGTGCAGACCACTCAGACCGCACAGAACTTGGCCGAGGTCGTGGCCGCCATCACACCGCGCGTGCAGGAGCTGCGCGTGATCAACACCATCTGCGCCGCTACCAGCGAGCGCCAGCAGGCGGCCGCGTCGCTCGCCAACCGCTGTGACTGCATGGTCGTCGTGGGCGGCAAGAACTCGGGCAATACCCGTCGCCTGGCGCAGATTTGCGCCGCCGCCTGCGAGCGTACGCATCATATCGAGGAAGCATCTGAACTCGAGGCCGAGTGGTTTGCCAATGCGCGCCACATCGGCATCACCGCCGGCGCTTCCACCCCGCAAGAACACATCGAACGCGCCGTTGCGCGCATCAAGGAGCTTTGCCGCTAATCATGGACCAGACCGTACCCGCATACGCCGCCGAGGTGGCCGATTACGGGCGCAGCCGCGACCCCGAGCCGGGTGAGGGCGCGCTCGT
>CAKUHM010000175.1 GCA_934655835.1 uncultured Collinsella sp.
CCTGCTACACCGTCGATCGCGTGCGCGTCGACGGCAGCAAGACCCTCGACCAGCGCTGGCCCTTCATGTGCCTGTCAGTCATCGACGGCGAAGGCACCGTCTGCGGCGACCCCGTCCACAAGGGAAGCCACCTGCTGGCTCCGAGCACCGTCAGCTCCATCGACCTCGAAGGCAAAATGGAATTGATCATCAGCCACCTCTAGGTCGCACCAACAACCAAAACGCAACAAGGGGCTCCCCCGTTCATCAACGGAGGAGCCCCTGCTCATATCTATTTATCAGCCCACCCGGTTTTCCAGACAAAAAAGCGCCCGAGCAGGGCGATGCTCACGAACTGCAAGCCGTAATGCCACAAGGAAGAGGGCGCGACGGGGGCTTTGGTCGATCGCGAGTTCCGCACGAGCCGGAGAGCACTTAATGTGCTCTCCGTGCGAGCAGGACTGTCCGAGCAGGCGACCAAAGCCCCCGGCGCGCCCGGTCAACCTCGCAGTTAGGAACTCAGCTTAACGATCGGAGCAAAGCCCTTCATAAGCTTTTTGGTCTGGCCGGTCTTCTCGAATTGGACCTCGATCATGTCTCCGGCGACCGAGATCACGGTGCCCGTGCCAAAGGTCTTGTGGCTCACGGTATCGCCCGCGGCAAAGTCCTGCGACGCGCTGGCGCGATCGACCTTGCGCTCCACCGTCGGCGATACCTTGGACGACGGCTTTTTAGCTCGCGGTGCGCCCGAACCAAAGGTCGAGGCAACACGGCCGGCGTCGGGCGAAACCCCGCGATGGCGCTCGGTGCCATAGGTGCTGCCACCAAAGAAATCGTCGAAGCTCGATCCGCCGCGCGAACCGGAACCACCGGTCGAGCGCGTATGCGAACCGAACACCTTGCCGCCATACATATCCGAGCCCATGCCCGAGCCAAAGGTGCCGTGACGGTCGCCGCGCTTCTCCCAGCCCGTGCCCTCAAAACCGGCAGAACCGATACCGCTAAACTCGATATCCTCAAACGGAATCTCGTTGAGGAAGCGAGAGCGCGGGTTGGCAGAGGTCGAGCCGTAGGTGCGACGCGTAGCGGCGTAAGTCAAGAACAAGCGCTTGCGAGCACGCGTGATGGCAACGTAGGCCAGGCGACGCTCCTCCTCGAGCTTACCCGGGTCATCGCTGCCGCCAAAGTCGTGCACGTGCGGGAAGATGCCCTCCTCCATGCCGGCCACGAACACCGCCGGGAACTCCAGGCCCTTGGCGGAGTGGATGGTCATCATGGTAATGGCATGCGTCTCGCCGGCCAGGGAATCCAAGTCGGAGCGCAGGGCCAGCCACTCCATGAGTGCCGGCAGCGCCTTACAGGTGAGCGGACCGTAGGTGCGCTCGATCTCATCGGCATGCACGGCGCCCGCCGGTAGCTCTGTTGGCACGGCATACGCGTTGCCCGCGATGGCGGCGGCCAGGGCATCCTGCGGCGAGAGCGCCGGGGCGGCTAGGCTATCGAGCGGATTGGAGCCCGCGGCGTCACGAGCGCCGACAAGTGCCTCAAACGAGGATGCCGGAGCGGACGGTCCCGGCTCGGGCGCGAGCGCACTCACCACGACGGGCTCGGACTCGGCGCCGGCAGGCACGTCGGCAACACCGGCCGCGCGCAGCTCTTCCAAGCTCTCGAGCGTACCCTCGATATCCTCGTGCGTCTCCTCAAATTCGGCGGCGACGCCCAGGAATTCCTGGATGTTCTCGGCGCGGCTCTCGGACTCCATGGTGCCCTCGGCGCGAAACGCCTGCAGCAGGCCCGTCTTGTCGACAATCATCTCGACGACATCCTTGAGCTCGCCGTCCATGCGACGGCCCTCGCGCACCAGCGCCACAAAACTCGACAGGCCGTTGCGCACCTTGGCACTAAACATGCCCGTCTCGGCTGTTGCGATCTCGCAGGCCTGGAAGAACGAGCAGCGGTTGTCGCGCGCCAGCTGCTCGATCTTTTGGATCGAGGTGGAGCCGATGCCGCGGCGCGGCGTGTTGATGACGCGCTTGACGCTCATCTCGTCGGCCGGGTTCACGATCATCTTGAGGTAGGCCATGACGTCGCGGATCTCGGCGCGGTCGAAGAATCGCGTGCCGCCGACGATCTTGTAGGGCACGCCCGCGCGCAGGAACATATCTTCGAGGATACGCGACTGGGCGTTGGTGCGGTAGAACACGGCGATATCGTCATAGCTCGTACCCTTGACATGCAGCTTCTCGATCTCGCCGGCAATCCAGCGACCCTCGTCGCGCTCGTCGCTTGCCTGGAAAGCCTGGATCTTCTCGCCATCGCCCTCGGCCGTAAACAGACGCTTGTCCTTGCGCTGCGAGTTGTGGCGAACAACGGCATTGGCGGCGCTCAGGATGTGACCCGTGGAGCGATAGTTCTGCTCCAGCTTGACGGTCTTGCAGTTTTTAAAGTCCTTCTCAAAGTCCAGGATATTGGTGATGTCGGCGCCACGCCAGCTATAAATGGACTGGTCGTCGTCGCCCACGACCATGAGGTTTTGGTACTTGGCGGCCAGCAGGTTGGCGATCTCGTACTGGACGTGGTTGGTGTCCTGATACTCGTCGACGCTAATGTAGCGGAAGCGCTCTTGGTACTTGTCGAGTACCTCGGGGCGGGTGCGCAGCAGCTCGAGCGCGCGCACGAGCAGGTCGTCGAAGTCCATCGCATTGGCGGCGCGCAGGCGGCGCTCCAGCTCCAGGTAGACCTGCGCGGCCTTTTTGTCGTTGGGGCTATCGGCGGACTTGAGCATGTCCTCGGGCCCGATCATGGCGTTTTTAGCAGAGCTGATCTTGCTGCGGATCATGTTGATGGGGAACTGCTTTTGCTCGATGCCGAGCGCCTGCATAATGTCGCGCACCATGCGCTTTGAGTCGTCATCATCGTAGATGGTGAACTGGCCGGTGTAGCCCAGCAGGTCGGCGTCCTCGCGCAGCATGCGCACGCACATGGCATGGAAGGTGCACACCCACATGCCACGGGTGCCGCTTGGGATGAGTGCCGCCAGACGCTCGCGCATCTCTGCCGCGGCCTTGTTGGTAAACGTGATGGCAAGAACCTGCCAAGGCTTAACGCCCAGGTCGCCGAGCATATGAGCGATGCGGAAGGTCAGGACGCGGGTCTTGCCCGAGCCAGCACCGGCAAGGACCAGCAGCGGGCCCTCGGTGGTCAGGACCGCCTCGCGCTGGGCGGGGTTAAGGCTATCGATATCGACGAGCGGCTTGGCAGGTTTGGGCGCCGGAGCCGGGGCGTCGTAGATGTCGAGCGGAACGAACTCGGGCTCCGGCGCAGCGGGGGCGGTGTATGCATCGAGCGGCACGGGTTCCGGCGCAGGCGGCACGGGTACCGCGGCGTTCTTTTCCCAGGGCAAGGGCTGGGTCATGGGCGACTCCTCATCTGACGGACGGCGCGCCTGCGGGCAGCGCCATAGTTTGAGCCGTACCAGTATACCGAGCCGCGCGGACACCGACGCAAATCACACCACGACTCCGTGCGCCGCCACCACCCAAGCACCCCCAAATAAGTTGCGGTGAAATAGTTCCTCCAAACGGCCTTCTGGCCCTCAAGCAGGAACTATTCCACCGCAACTTCGATTGGCTTGGAGGGATAGAATATCTACCATTTCTACCCCGTCCCCACATGGCAGGAGGGCTGTTGTGAAGCATAGGGTGCTCTATTACATGGTCGACGGTTCGACCGAGGCGGGCCA
>CAKUHM010000176.1 GCA_934655835.1 uncultured Collinsella sp.
ACGAAGTGCGTAGCTAAATATCGCTCATGCCCGAGGACGCGCCGGGAGGCAACACCGATTCGGGGCCGGACATAAACATCTACCAGCGCATTCACAAATTCGAAAACTTTTTTCAAAAAAGTGCTTGCACAGTTCTCGAATCATAGGTTATTATCTTCCTCGTTGAACGCGCGGGTCCAACAAAACGAACCGCGAATCAACAATATAGCATGTCGGAGTGGCGGAATTGGCAGACGCGCTAGCTTGAGGTGCTAGTGACCGCTTTTTGGTCATGCGGGTTCAAGTCCCGCCTCCGACACCATCGCATTTGAGAAGCCTCTTCGGAGGCTTTTTTGTTACCGATAGACGGTGAGGTTCACGATGGAAACGCTTGAGCGCAACGAGTGGGCAGACGTTGCCCAACTGGTCGAGATCACGAGCGATGCTGTCATCATCTGCGAACTCGACGGAACCATTCTGCATGTGAATAATCGTCTGCTCGATCTGATGTGCGAGGAGCGCGCCGATGTCATCAATGGTGACGTTAAGGACGTGCTGTACTCGTCTGCCTTTGAGCGCGCGACCGAGCATCGTCTGCCGTTTGAGACCGATGGCTCCGAGAGCGAGCTGATGCTCAAGCTGAGCGACGGGTCGTTTATTCCCGTCTTGGTTCGTGCGGGTTCCGTTACGCCTCCGCGCATTTTTGGACGCCGTGCGCCGCGTGTCCTGGTGGCACTTCACAGTATCGAGGAACAATATTCTCACGACCGTCAACTCAAGCGTGCGTTATCGGAGCTTAGAGTGGCGAACAAGCGTCTCTCTGGCACGCTCTCGGTCATTATGAGCACCGTGGGCTCCGATGAGCTACCCAGCCTGCTTGATACCGTTTTGAACCAACTTGTAGGAACGCTCGATGCTTCGGGCGCTGCTATCTATTTTTCTGAGAGCGGTGGCTTTAAGCTTCGCGGTGTTTCCAAGGAGCTGTACGACAGCTACCTGCCCGAGTTTTTGCCGTATGGCGCTGGCATTCCGACGTATGTTCTTCGCGAGTCGCGTGCTTGTCGCTTGTCGATTCAACAGGACCTCGAGGGCGATAAGGCCGCCTCCGGTATGTTCATGGATCTGGATAATCGTTCTAAGCACCTGTTGCGCATGCAGGATATGCCTCCGTACCGCAGCGAGATCTGTCTTCCCGTTTTTTACGGTACGCAGATCCTTGGCGTGCTGGAAGTTGGTTGGAAACGCCCCCAGGCACCGCTCGCCTATGACGTTAATGTGCTCGAGGTCATTTGCGATTACCTGTCTATCCAGCTGGTCGGCATGGCATCGAGCCTTCGCTCCCGTCGCACGGCCGAGCTTGGCCGCTCGCTCAATGTCTTGCGGGATGAGTTGTTTACCTTTCTAGACGATTCCGCCGCGGCTACCCAGGCGGTATCGTCCGAGATCTGCAATATGCTCAACTGCCATTTTTGCCCTATTGAGTATGACGCCAGTCTGGATTCCTACGTCATAGATTTTGAAGGCGGCAGTCGCGTTGCTTTGCCGGACGATCCCGAGAAGCTTTTCTTTTCCACGACGGCGCCAGCGGCACGTCTGGGGGCTGCCCCCGATGGCTTTGAGGCATCTGTTTTGGGCGGCACGAGTGCCGAGGACCTTAAACACGTCCGTATAACTCGCGTTGACGAATCGATGCCTATGGGAGGCTGGCTTAGGGCACATGGCCTGCCTTGCCAGGGTCTCTATGTCGACGCCGGCATCGAGGCGGGGCGCCCGCGCTCTGAGGGCGATGGCAAGCACAGTAACGACGCGATCGTTCCTGCTTCTGTTGCGAAGGGCCCGACGACGCGTGCGCTGCTGCTTCGTGATGGTAGCCAAGAGCCGATTGATGACCTTGAATATGACTACTTGGTGCACTTGGCTCATGACTTTGAACTGATCTATGAAGGCGAATCTCAAAAGCGTGAGGAGCGCCATATCGCTCAGACCCTTCAGATTGGCATGAGAAATTCACTGGGGGATGTTCCGGGTATCGCAACCGATTCGGTGTACCTGTCGGCCACGAACTCGGCGTTGGTCGGCGGCGATTTCTATACGCTCATCCGTCTTCCCGACGATTGCGCCGTCATGATTCTGGGCGATGTGTCTGGCAAAGGCATTGAGGCTGCATCGATGTCCGCGCTCGTCAAGACGGCCCTGACGGCATATGCCTGGGAGGGTGCGGGGCCCGCCCGCATGGCTCGTTCGCTCAATAGCATGCTCATGGGCTTTTCGAGGGTCGAGACGTTCGTGACGGCCTTTATCGCCAAGATTGACCTTAAAGCCGGACGCGCAACGTATTGTTCGGCGGGCCATCCTCCGACCATGGTCATCAGGCCAGAGTCGATGCCGCTGGGTGGCGACGAGGCTCGTGGGGGAGAGGTCGAGCTGCTTGGATGCCAATCGGGGGTAATCGGTGCCTTTGAGAGCATGGTGTACGAGACAGGCGTGTTTACGTTCGCTCCTGGTGACATGCTATTTATGTACACCGACGGAACAATCGAAGCACGTGACCGCTCGGGTGCTTTCTTTGGCGAGCAGCGCCTTCGTGACCTTCTGCTCTCTGTCTCGGGTGAGGGCGTATCGGGAATCTGCGGCAAGGTCTTGGGCGAGCTCGACCGATTTACCGAATCGGCGCTGGACGATGACATTGCATTGGTGTCCCTTGAGTTTTTACGGGGTCGTTCATAGACGACGCTGGGCGGGCTGAATCCGTACGGTTGGGGAAACGAATGCATCGAGTGGGCTTTTTTGGGGAACCATGGTCGTATGAATGAGTGGAATGACATAGCGGTTTTGACGCCACCAGGCGATATCGACATCGCCACGGTGCCTGCGCTGCGTCGGCGGTTGGATGCTTTGATTGGCCGCGGCGTGCGTCGTGTCGTCATCAACTGTCAGGCTGTTAGCTTTATCGATTCGACGGGCTTGGCATTCCTGCTTACGCGCGCTCGTGAGCTCATGAGGCGAGAAGGCCTGCTTTCGCTCGTCAATGCATCAGGTGAAGTTGTTCGCTTTTTGGAGATTGCTCGTCTTGTCGATATTCTTCATGTCGCGGGGCCGGCACGGGAGTCTATTCCCGCCATTCCGGTGGGGGAGCTGCCTCGCTGGAGTAAGAGCGTCGAGGTCCGTCAGGGTATCGAGAATCTTCCATACTACCGACATCGCATCGCCGAACTCCTTGAATCGCTTCCGTTGCGCCGTGACGAGCGGTACGATGTCGCATTGGCGTCGGGGGAGGCGCTGGGTAATGCCTATGACCATGCGGGCGGTATCGGGTGCGTCCTGACGGTTCAGGCCTATGGCGATCGCGTTGTGGTTGAGGTGCTTGATCGAGGTGCCGGCTATTCTATCGATGAAACGAGCGAACCGGTCGCATCAGAGGAGCGCGGCCGTGGTATCAAGCTTATGCGTATGCTCGTCGATAACGTGGAGGTTGCTCGTCGTACGGACGGCGCCGGTACGCGCGTGCAGATGGTGAAGCTGTTTAGCGGAGCGTTGGAATCGTGTGCCTAGCCAATCGCTTTAGCGCGTTTAGCTGCTAAGAACATGCGGCAGACAAGTTTTTTGAAAAAAGTACTTGCGTCTTTTGGACAACTCGCGTAAATTAATAACCCGCAAGCGGACATGGCTCAGTTGGTAGAGCACAACCTTGCCAAGGTTGGGGTCGCGGGTTCGAGCCCCGTTGTCCGCTCCAT
>CAKUHM010000177.1 GCA_934655835.1 uncultured Collinsella sp.
GCGGGGAGGTCGAGACGCATGAGCGAATCAACGGTGCCCGAGGTGGGGTCGAGGATGTCGATGAGGCGCTTGTGGGTGCGCATCTCGAACTGCTCACGGGAATCCTTGTTCACGTGCGGCGAGCGGATAACCGTGTACAGGTTGCGCTCGGTGGGCAGGGGGACAGGACCGGAAACGCGAGCGCCAGTCTTCTGAGCGGTCTCGACGATGAGCTTCGCGGACTGATCGACGACCTCGTGATCATAGCCCTTGAGGCGAATGCGGATCTTCTGGGTAGCCAACTTAAACCTCCAAAGAGTGCGAGAGATGTTCTCGCGGATTACGTAACAGGGAGCTCGAACTTAGGCGTTCTTGCTCATGACCTCGTCCACGATGGACTTGGGCGCGGGCTCATAAGAGTCGAACTGCATCGTGTAGGATGCACGGCCCTGGGTCTGGGAGCGAAGGTCGGTAGCGTAACCGAACATCTCGCCCAGCGGCACCTTGGCACGGATGAGCTTGCTGTTCTTGCGATCCTCCATGCCCTCGATCTTGCCGCGGCGACCGGAGAGGTTGCCCATAACGTCGCCCATGTACTGCTCGGGGGTCTCGACCTCGACAGCCATGATCGGCTCGAGCAGCTGCGGGTCGGACTTCTTGAGGGCGTCCTTGATAGCCATGGAACCGGCGATCTTGAAGGCGGCCTCGGAGGAGTCGACCTCGTGGTAAGAACCGTCGAACAGGGTGACCTTGACGTCGAGGACCGGGAAGCCGGCGATAACACCGGTGTTCAGGGCCTCCTGGATGCCCTTGTCGATGGACGGGATGTACTCCTTGGGCACGACGCCGCCGACGATAGCGTTGACGAACTCGTAGCCGAAGCCCTCCTCCATCTTCTCGAGCTTGATGACGGCGTGGCCGTACTGACCGCGACCACCGGACTGACGGACGAACTTGCCCTCAGCCTTCTCGACGTCGTGACCAGCGGTCTCGCGGTAGGCGACCTGGGGCTTACCAACGTTAGCGTCAACCTTGAACTCGCGGAGCAGACGGTCGACGATGATCTCGAGGTGCAGCTCGCCCATGCCGGCGATGATGGTCTGGCCGGTCTCGTGGTTGGTGGACACCTGGAAGGTCGGGTCCTCCTCGGCGAGCTTGGTCAGAGCCAGGGACATCTTGTCCTGCTCGGCCTTGGTCTTGGGCTCGATGGCAACGTCGATAACGGGCTTGGCGAACTCGATCTTCTCGAGGACGATCTCCTTGCCCTCGGTGCACAGGGTGTCACCGGTGGTGGAGTTCTTGAAGCCGACGCAAGCGACGATGTCGCCGGCGGCAGCGTCGTCACGGTCGATACGCTCGGCGGCGTTCATCTCGAGGATGCGGCCGAGGCGCTCGCGCTGACCGTTGGAAGCGTTGACAACGTAGGAGCCGGACTCAGCGCGGCCGGAGTAAACGCGGACATAGGTGAGCTTACCGACGAACGGGTCGGTCATGATCTTGAAGACCAGGCCGGAGAAGGGCTCGTCGAAGGAAGGATGACGCTCGATCTCCTCGCCGGTATCCGGATCGGTACCGGTGACGGCCTCGACGTCAATCGGGCTGGGCAGGTAGTCGACGACAGCGTCGAGCAGCTCCTGGACGCCCTTGTTCTTGTAGGCGGAGCCCACGAAGACGAGGTTGAGCTCGTTGGCCAGAACGCCCTTGCGCAGGGCAGCCTTGAGCTCCTCGACGGTGAAGTCCTCCTCCATGAGGATCTTCTCCATGAGCTCGTCGTCAAAGCTGGCAGCAGCGTCGAGGAGCTCCTCGCGCTTGGTGGCAACGATGTCGGCGAACTCAGCCGGGATCTCGTCCATCGGCTCGGGGTAGGTCATGCCCTTCTCATCGGCCTTGAAGTCCCATGCGGTCATGGTAACGAGGTCGATGACGCCCCAGAAGTTATCCTCGGCGCCCATCGGGACCTGAGCGGCCACGGCGTTAGCGTCGAGACGATCCTTCATGGTCTCGATAGCGTTGAAGAAGTCAGCGCCCACGCGGTCATACTTGTTGATAAAGGCGATGCGGGGAACGTTGAAGGTAGAAGCCTGACGCCAAACGGTCTCAGACTGGGGCTGAACGCCGGCAACGGCGTCGAAGACGGCGACAGCGCCATCGAGGACGCGCAGGCAGCGCTCGACCTCGGCGGTGAAGTCAACGTGGCCCGGGGTGTCGATGATTTGGATGCGGTAGTCCTTACCGTCCTTGTTCCAGAAGCAGGTGGTAGCAGCGGAGGTAATGGTTACGCCGCGCTCCTGCTCCTGAACCATCCAGTCCATGGTGGCAGCGCCCTCATGGACCTCACCGATCTTGTGGGTCTTACCGGTGTAGTAAAGAATACGCTCGGTCGTGGTGGTCTTACCAGCATCGATGTGGGCCATGATGCCGATGTTACGGGTATCGGAAAGCTTGTACTTAGGCTTAGCCATGTTAGTTCCTTACCTTAACTTACCAACGATAGTGAGAGAACGCGCGGTTGGCCTCGGCCATCTTGAAGACGTCCTCACGCTTCTTGACGGAAGCGCCCAGGCCGTTGGAAGCGTCGAGGATCTCGTTAGCGAGACGCTCGGCCATGGTCTTCTCCTTGCGAGCGCGAGAGAAGTTGACGATCCAGCGGATGCCCAGAGCGGTGGAACGACGGGAGTTGACCTCCATCGGGACCTGATAGGTAGCGCCACCGACACGCTTGGGCTTAACCTCGAGCGTGGGCTTGACGTTGTCCATAGCCTTCTTGAAGGTAGCGAGAGCGTCGCCACCCTCGGACTTCTCGGCAACGATCTCGAAAGCGGTGTAAACGATGCGCTCAGCGGTGGCCTTCTTGCCGTCAAGAAGGACCTTGTTGATGAGCTGAGTCACCAGGCGGTTGTTGTAAACGGCGTCAGGCTGAACCTCACGACGATTAGCTGCTGCACGACGCGGCATGTGAAATCTCCTTAAGTGTCTACCGTGCGGCGCTTAGGCGGCACACGGCGAAAGTATCAAAACGTTATCTGGCTTATTTAGCCTTGGGGCGCTTAGCACCGTACTTGGAACGGGCCTGCATACGGTTCTGGACCGGAGCAGCGTCGTAGGCGCCACGGATGACGTGATAACGGACACCAGGGAGGTCACGGACACGACCGCCGCGGACGAGCACGATGGAGTGCTCCTGCAGGTTGTGGCCCTCACCCGGGATGTAGGCGGTAACTTCGATGCCGTTGACGAGGCGAACACGGGCAACCTTACGAAGAGCCGAGTTCGGCTTCTTGGGGCTCGTGGTGAAGACGCGGGTGCACACGCCGCGCTTCTGTGCGTTGTGCTGCAGAGCAGCGTTCTTGGACTTCTTGGGCACGGAATGGCGGCCCTGGCGAACCAGCTGGTTAATAGTAGGCAAAGCGTACTCCTTCTCGAATGATTCCAGCTTTCTGTAAAGTGCAACGGCTTGAATCGAGGGGTCAGCATCCCCCTACGAAACACGCAGTTCGATAGGATACGTGGCGTTAGCTGTGCCGTCAACAGACCACGCCGCCGGGCGTATCCCAAAATTGGCACATTTCCGCAAAGCCTACACAAAAGGAATCCCCTCCTGTGCGCGGGGGCGGATTCCCGGTCCGGGCGGCCCGCTGTTTAAGTTTGCTGCTCTACAGTCCTGCGCAAGACGGAAAGCACATTAAGTGCTTTCCTTTGCGTGCGGAACTCGCGACAAACTTAAAC
>CAKUHM010000178.1 GCA_934655835.1 uncultured Collinsella sp.
CGCCGTCCACCCCAGATCCCCTGAATGCCACGTGACGGTAGAAGGCCGTACGGGCTAACCCCTGAAAACATTCCGCAGACCAGAAACGCCCCCGTTCGTAGCTCCGAAGGAGCAGAACGGGGGCGTTTCATTGGTCGAGGACGTTTTCAGGGGTTAGCCCGTACGGCCTTCGGGCGAGTGCGGACGCTACTCAGCCATCTGAGCCTGGACGGCGGTGATGGCTACGACACCCACGATGTCGTCGGCAGAGCAGCCGCGCGACAGGTCGTTGACCGGCTTGGCGATGCCCTGCAGGATGGGGCCGTAGGCATCGGCGCCGGCGAAGCGCTGGACCAGCTTGTAGCCGATGTTGCCGGCCTCGAGGTCGGGGAACACGAGCACGTTGGCCTTGCCGGCGACAGAGGAGCCGGGAGCCTTGAGCTGGGCGACGGTGGGGACGATAGCGGCGTCGAGCTGCAGGTCGCCATCGATGGCGAGCTCGGGAGCCTTCTCCTTGCAGAACTTCACGGCCTCCTGGACCTTCTTGGCGACCTCGCCGCCGGCGGAGCCCATGGTGGAGTAGGAGAGCATGGCCACGTGCGGCTCAACGTTGCCCATGAAGGTGGACCAGGAGTGAGCGGAGGCGATGGCGATCTCGGAGAGTTCGTCGGAGGACGGGTTGATGTTGAGGCCGCAGTCGGCGAAGATCAGCGTGCCGTCGGTGCCGAACTGCGGGGTGTCGGTGCACATCACGAAGAAGGCCGAGACCAGCTTGGTGCCCGGGGCGGTCTTGAGGATCTGCAGCGCGGGGCGCAGGGTGTCGGCGGTGGAGTGGCAAGCGCCGGAGACCAGGCCGTCGGCATCGCCCATCTTGACCATCATGGTGCCAAAGTAGGTGGCATCCATCACCTGGGCGCGAGCCTGCTCGATGGTGACGCCCTTCTTAGCGCGGAGCTCGGCAAACTTCTGCGCGTACTCCTCGTGCTTCTCGGCGTTGCGCGGGTCGATGACGGTGGCGCCGGGAACGTTGATCTCGTTGGGATCGCCCAGGATGACGATGTTGGCCAGGCCTTCCTCGATGATCTTGTTGGCTGCGACGATGGTGCGCGGATCCTCGCCCTCGGGCAGGACGATGGTCTTAAGGTCGGCCTTGGCGGCAGACTTCATACGGTTTAGGAAATCGCTCATGTTACTCCTTACAAGCGTTTCGCTAAGCTCCAGGCGCCCGGCTGTTCACGAATAAACCCGCTGCTAGCGGGTTTACCTTTCAATTATGTACGCCGCGGTGCTTGAGCTTTCCTTGTGTGGCAAGCTCATTATAGGACGCATTAGCGCTATAATCGCTCTGATAAATGTGTCTCGAAGAATGTTCGAGAAAAGCCCAGCTAACGAGCCCGTGGCTTTTGACAAGGAGTATCGATGCAGATTACCTCAGGCCTGCCTGAAGGCTTTAACGCCGGCGCGTACGACATGATTGTCGTCGGTGCTGGATATGCCGGTGCCGTTTGCGCCCGCCGTCTTGCCGAGACCATCGGCTATCGTGTTGCCGTTTTGGAGCGCCGTAGCCACATTGCGGGCAATGCCTATGACTGCACTGACGAGGCCGGAATCCTGATCCACGAGTACGGTCCGCATATCTATCACACCTTTAACGAGCGCGTGCACAATTTCCTGTCGCGCTTTACCAAGTGGACGGATTATCAGCACAAGGTGCTCGCCAACATCAATGGCACCCTTATGCCCGTGCCCTTCAACCATGCGAGTCTCAAGCTCGCCTTTGGTGATGAGCGCGGCGAGGAGCTGTATCAGAAGCTCGTGGAGACCTTTGGCAAGGATGTCAAGGTGCCCATTATGGAGCTGCGTAAGAAGAACGACCCCGACTTGGCCGAGGTCGCCGATTACGTCTACGAGAACGTCTTTTTGCATTACACCATGAAGCAGTGGGGTCAGACGCCCGACCAGATCGATCCCTCGATCACCGGCCGCGTTCCCGTCTTTGTGGGCGATGATGACCGCTACTTCCCGCAGGCCCCCTTCCAGGGTATGCCGCAGGATGGCTACACGGCGCTGTTTGAGCACATGCTCGACCACGACCTGATTGATGTGTTCTGCGACGTGGACGCTCGCGATCTCTTCGAGATCGACGAGACAACCGTCAAGGTCGACGGCAAGGTCTACGGCGGCGAGATTGTCTATACCGGTCCGCTCGATGAGCTGTTCAACCTCGACCTGGGCGCACTGCCGTACCGCACGCTCGACATGAAGTTCGAGACGCTCGATATGGACCAGTTCCAGCCCGTGGGCACCGTCAACTACACCACGAGCGAGGACTACACGCGCATTACCGAGTTCAAGAACATGACCGGTCAGGTCCTGCCCGGCAAGACCACCATCATGAAGGAATACTCCAAGGCCTATACGCCTGGCTCGGGTGAGACGCCGTACTACGCCATTCTTGAGCCCGAGAACCGCGAGCTCTACGAGCGCTATCTTGAGCGCGTCCAGAACCTGACAAACTTCCACCCGGTGGGTCGTCTGGCCGAGTATCGTTACTACGATATGGATGCCGTGACCAATTCCGCCCTCGATCTTTCGGATGAGATTATCGCCTGCCATGCATAAAGTCATAACATTCGGTATTCCCTCGTATAACGCCGCCAAGGACATGGACCATTGCATCACCTCCATCTTGGAGGGGAGCAATTATGCCACCGATATCGAGATTATCGTGGTGGACGACGGCTCCAAGGATGAGACGGCCGCCAAGGCCGACGAGTGGGAGGCCCGTTATCCTGGAATCATCCGCG
This sequence comes from uncultured Collinsella sp., assembly GCA_934655835.1. The sequence goes on from CAKUHM010000178.1 coordinate 2,787, forward strand.
CGGTGCACCAGGAGAATGGCGGCCACGGTATTGCCGTCCTTTCGGGTCTGCGCGAGGCGCAGGGCACCTACTACAAGGTTGTCGACTCGGACGACTGGCTTGACGGCGCTGCCCTTTCGACCATGCTGTCGATTCTGCGCGGCTTTGAAGAGCGCGACCAGCGCGTTGACCTGTTTATCTCGAACTACGTGTACGAGAAGGTTTACGAGGGTACGCATACGGCCATTGGTTACAAGTTTGCCCTGCCTCGAAAAAAGATCTTTACCTGGGACCAGATCGGCCATTTCCGCCTGGACCAGAATCTGCTCATGCACAGCCTGTGCTATCGCACGGATGTGCTGCGCGAGTCCAACCTTCCCATGCCGCCGCACACGTTCTATGTGGACAACATCTACGCCTACGTGCCGCTGCCGCGTTGCAAGACCATGTACTACGCCGACATCGACCTCTATCGCTACTTTATCGGTCGCGAGGGCCAGAGTGTCAACGAGGCCACGATGGTCAAGCGTCTGGACCAGCAGTTCCGTGTTACGCGTATCATGATGGAGTCGTACCACCTGTACAGCGATGTCGAGTCGTCGCGTCTGCGTTCGTACATGATGGGCTACTTCACCATGATGATGGCGATCTGCTCGGTGCTTACTAAGCTTTCCGAGGAAGATTGCGCCGACGAGCGCCTAAAGACGCTGTGGAATGATTTGAAGGCCTATGACGAGCGTATGTATCGTCGTGCACGTTACGGTGTGGTCGGCTTCTTCACTAACCTCCGCGGCCGTGCCGGAGACAAAACCACACTCGGCCTATACCGTCTTGCCTCAAAGATCTTCAAATTCAACTAGCTGCTGAGTAATCGCTGCTGATAGGTTGACTGGGCCCCTTGGCCTTTAGTTTGCTACTGCGAACAGTCCTGCTC
>CAKUHM010000179.1 GCA_934655835.1 uncultured Collinsella sp.
GCGGTGACGTCGATGCCCATTTTGGAGCATAGGCGCGCCACCAGATAGAGGCCGATGCCCGTTGCGCGCTTGGTGGTGCGGCCGTTGTCGCCGGTAAAGCCCTTCTCGAACACGCGTGGCAGGTCCGCCGCAGACACGCCGCAGCCGTTATCGGCAACGGTGAGCTCGATACGCTCGCTCGCCAGACCCTCGTCCAGCAACGCGCCCGAAAACACGATCCTCGCGCCGTCCTCGCGCGCATATTTAATGCTGTTCTGAATGAGCTGGCCCAGAATAAACTCGAGCCACTTCTCGTCGGTAAAGACCTCAAAATCGAGGTCCTCGCACACCGGCGCCACGTGCGCCGCGATGAGCTCACGCGCGTTGGCTTTGATGGCACCCGTCACCAGGGCCTTGAGGCTCCAACGGCGAATCAGGTAGTCGCGCTCCACGACTTCCGAGCGCGCATAGTAGAGCGCTTGGTCGATGTAACGCTCCACGCGGGCCAGCTCGCGGCCCAGGTCATCCACGCGTGACAGGTCGTCTTCGCTGCCGTCCAGGTTTTCCAGAATCAGATGTGCTGCCGCCAGCGGCAGTTTGGCCTCGTGGACCCAGCTCTCGATATAGTCGCGATAGTCATCGGTCTGGCGCCGACCTTCCGCCACCTCATCGCAAGCAGCCTTGCCCACGCGACGCAAGACCTCGTACTCGAGCTCGCCCTCGGCATAGGTCGGACACTGCACCATCTCCTGCACCCATGCGGGACTTTCCAGCTCCTCGGCCGCGCGCTCCAGCTGATGCAAAAATCGACGACGGCGCGCGTACTCGATCACAATGCCGAGCATGCCAAAGATAAAGGACACGCCGACCGCCACGATCACAATGGAAACGGGCGCCCCGGCGACCATCAGCACAAAGCAGCTCAGCAGCACGCCGCACGTCCACACGGCGACGGGAAGCAGCGCGTCTTTAAAGAACTTGGCAAACGACATGGCCGGCCCCTAGACCGAATAGCCCTGGCCGCGGTGTGTGGTCAGATACCCCTTGATGCCGATTTTTTCGAGCGTGGTGCGCAGGCGGTTGATGTTGACGGTGAGCGTGTTGTCGTCCACGAAGGCGTCGGAGTCCCACAGGTCCTGCATGATGGCCGAGCGCGAGACGATTTTGCCCGCACGACTCAGGAGCAGCGAGAGAATGCGCAGCTCGTTTTTGGTGAGCTCGGTGCTGTCGCCGGTTGCGGTGTTGGTGACCGCGGAGCGGGCGAGGTCGAGTTCCAGCCCCTTGTGGACGACCGTGCTGCGCTCGCCGGCAGCCGCGGTGCGACGCAACAGGGCGTTGATGCGCGCCACGAGCACGCGGGCGCTATAGGGCTTGGGGACAAAGTCGTCTGCGCCGAGCGTCATGGCCATGACCTCGTCAATCTCGGTCGTACGCGACGTGAGGACGATGATGGGAACCTCGGATTCGCGGCGGACTTCGTGGCAGATATGCTGGCCATCCTTGATGGGAAGCGTGAGGTCGAGCAGCACCAGATCGGGTGCGGCGGCAAGGATGTCGCGCGAGACGTGCTCGAACGATTCGCAGGCCTCGACCTCAAACCCGGCACGGGCCAGAATGTCGGCGAGCTCGCGACGGATGGGTTCGTCGTCCTCAACGATATAGATCAGCGCCATGGATTTCGCTCCCCCTCTTGGTTGTCTTGTCCCATTATGACCGCGAAGCCGCAGGCACGCGCCCCACGCGGCACCAAGGTGACAGAACTGTTCGCGAACGAAAGCGTTTGGCTCGCCCCTCGCTCGCAACGGGCGCGGGGATCAAATGATTATTAAATCCCCGTCCCAGAAAAATCATTTAGCGGCGGGCACGGAGCTTTTCGTAGCCGTCGGCGAAGAAGGCGACCGTGGCGGCGTCTGCCTCGGCGGCGTCGGCGTCGTTGGCGGGGACCACGCCGTGCTCGTCGCTCACCAGGAACAGCGCGCCCTTGAGCTGCGCGGGAATATCCACGCGTGCGACCGGCATGTCCTTGGTCTGCGCCAGCTGCTCGATAAGCGTCGCCGTGCCGCACAGGCACTCGTCATCCGGCGCCACAAAGGCCAGCTCGCCGTTGTTGACGGCGGCGAGCAGCTCGGGCGCCACGCCGGTCTCGTCGGCCTCGGATCGGGCCTCGGCAGAGCGTGCACGCAGCGCCTTGGCCGAGGTGTCGGCCAGCGGCTCGTACTCCCCCACCGTCATGGCGGCGTTGCCGTTCACATCGATCACCAGCATAAGCACGCCGTCGTGGGCGGTATAGTCGCCCTCGGCAAGTGACCACTCAACGTGCTGCTTGGCCCAGCTGAGCATGTTATGGGTAAGCGGTTCACCCTGCACCAGGCGCTCGGACAGTGCGCGGATGTGACGGTTGAGCATGGGCACCTTTTTGTTAGACATGCGCCAGCGGCAGACGAGCGCAGGCTCGTCGAGCGTGAACTTCTCGACCGCCTCCTGATTGGCGCAAAAGTCCTCGTACGCGCGCTGATCCTCGGCATTGCCAAACAGCTCGGCATCATCAATCTGGGGCATGGTTGTACCTTTCGTGTTAGTCATTCCGTCCTCTTATACCAAAAAGACGGCCCTCCAAACGGAGCAGCCGTCTTTTGCAGAGATTATTTTGTCCCAGGGCGGAACTTAGTGGCGGAAGTGGCGGGCGCCGGTGAAGACCATCGCAATACCATGCTCGTTGCAGGCCTGGATGCTCTCGTCGTCGCGCTTGGAGCCGCCGGGCTGGATGATGCAGGTCACGCCGTGCGCGGCAAGCACGTCAACGTTGTCGCGGAACGGGAAGAACGCGTCGCTTGCGCAGGCAAAGCCGCCCTTCTCCACGCCCTCGCGCTCGCAGAAGTCCTCGGCACGCTCGCAGGCCAGCAACGCGGAATCCACGCGGTTGGGCTGACCCGGGCCCATGCCAATGCCGGCCTTACCCTTGGAGACCAGGATGGCGTTGGACTTAACGCCCTTGCAGACCTTCCAGGCAAACTCGAGCTCGGCCATCTCGGCGTCGGTGGGCTTGCGGTCGGTGGGGAACGTAAAGGTCGCGGGGTCCTCGGTCACGTGGTCGACTTCCTGCACCAGCATGCCGCCGTCGATGGAGCGCAGCTCCACCTGGGCGCCGTGGTCCACGCCACCGGTCGCCAGCACGCGCAGGTTGGGGCGCTTGGCCATGCGCTCGAGCGCATCATCGGTGTAGCCCGGGGCGATGATGACCTCGACGAACTGCTTGTTCTGGTCGGCGAAATGCTCAACCAGCTCAAAGGGAACCTCGCGGTTGCAGGCGATGATGCCACCGAAGGCGCTCTTGGGATCGCAGGCGAAGGCGCGGTCGTAGGCGGACGTGATGTCCTCGGCAACGGCAGAGCCGCAGGGGTTCTGATGCTTGAGGATCACGCAGGCCGGCTCGTCGAACTCGCGGACCAGGTTCCAAGCGGCGTCGGCGTCCAGATAGTTGTTGTAGCTGAGCGGCTTGCCCTGAATCTGCTCGGAGCCCACGAGCGGGAACTGAGAGCTCGCGGTGTTCTCGCAGCCCTCGGCAAAGCGATAGACCGTGGCCTTCTGCTGTGGGTTCTCGCCATAGCGCAGGTCGTCGACCTTTTCCAGCGAGATCTCGAGCTTGGCAGAGGTGTCCGCCACGTCGCTTGCCTGGGCGGCAAGCCAACGGGAGATAGCCGTGTCGTAGGC
>CAKUHM010000180.1 GCA_934655835.1 uncultured Collinsella sp.
CCGCTCGCGGGCAACAACAAGGCGTCCAAGGATGCGGTCAAGGGCGTCGAGGATGCCATGACCGACCTTGATACCGAGAGCGATAACTCGTCGTTCGTATATGCCCGCGTATCGGTCAAGCTCGACCACCTGTCGTGGTCGGTGGCGCAGCTCGACAAGAAAGTTGACACTAATGACGAGGGCGCGTGGAGCTCGGGCCTCGACAAGGACGGTGCTCGCAACGTCTTTGAGAACGGCGTATACAGCTACCGTATCTCGCTCAACAACCCTGACAACTCGAGTGCCAAGGACATTCGCTTCTTCGATGCGATCGATGCGTTTGACCCGGCGAGCAAGACCATCCAAGGAGACAAGCCCGATGCAGGCGATGTCATGTGGAAGGGCCACCTGCTGGGTGTGGACGTGAGCGCTCTCGAGCGTGCGGGTGCCGATCCGCATGTGTATTATTCGACGGTGCCGGCAGACCGGCTCACACTCGATTCCGAGAGCAAGGAGGCTCAAGCCGACCTCAAGGATCGCTCCATCTGGACGCCGGCGGAATCGTATGAGGGGAGCCTCGATGACGTGACCGCGGTTGCCGTGGACGCCACCAAAAAGACCGACGGCAGCGACTTTGTGGTGGGCAAGGGCGATACGGCGGCGTTTACGATTCGCATGCGGGCGCCCGAGGTCAAGGACCTTGAGCAGGATCCCGCCGCGTACGGTAGGTGGTTCGATACCGACCTTACAGAGGAGGAGAGCGAGTCCGGTCTCACCGGCGGCGCCCATGCCTACAACAACGTCATCTTGCGCTGCACGACAATCAGCAACGTGGGCGTGGAGTCGCCCAACAAGGTAATCCGCAAAGACTACACCAAGGTTGGTCTCAAGCCTTTTGGCATCACGATAAAGAAGGCTTGGTCCGACAGCGATGACCAGGACGGCAAGCGCCCCCAGAGCGTGACGGTGCATCTGTACGCCGATGGGCGGGACACGGGCAAGAGCGCCGTGCTGAGCGATGCTAACAATTGGCAGGCAAGTTTTGGGTCTGATGATGGACTGTGCGTTCTCAATGACGAGGGTGATACCATCGCCTACAGCGTTAAGGAAGAGACGCCCGAGGGCTATCTGGCCGACGTGCGCATGAACCCTACCGATACGGGCTATGAGTTTACGGTCACCAACAAGCATAGGGTCGAGACGGTCGAGATCGCCGGCCGCAAGATTTGGGACGACGCCAACGACGCCGCGGGTAAGCGCCCCAAGGAGGTCAAGATCGACCTCTACGCCGATGGCGAGCTGGTCAAGAGCAAGACCGTCAAGGCCGCGGACTCTGGCGATTGGAACTACAGCTTCAGTAATCTGCCCAAGTATCGCGACCATGGCATAGAGATTGCATACGAGGTACGCGAGGACACCTACTATGAGGGCTACGTGACGAGCGTTGCCGGCACGGATGTAACCAACACGTACAACCCTTACGGTACGCTCAAGATTAGCAAGGCCGTACAGGGCGCCACGGACGTGAGCGCACAGAAGGAGTTCTCGTTTAAGCTGACGCTGATCACCCCCGAGGGCGAGCCCGAGGGCGGCACGTTTGCCTACACGGTGACCGATGCGGCAGGCACGCAGGTCGCCACGGGTACGGTGGGCAACGGCGATACCATTAAACTGCGCGGGGGTCAGACGGCAACGATTTTCGGCATTCCCTCCGAGACCACCTACAAGGTGACCGAGGCTAAGGCCGCAGGCTTCAAGAAGACCGATTCCACGGGCGCCACGGGCACGATTCGTGCCGGCGAGGAGCACGCCGCCACTGTGAGCTTCACCAATACGTATAACGCTACCGGTAAGGCGTACCTCAGTGCCACGAAGGTGCTCGAGGGGCGCACGCTCAAGGCCAAACAGTTTACGTTCGACGTGCTGGACGAGGCCGGCAACACCGTGGCGACCGCGCGCAATGGCGCCGACGGCACGGTGAACTTCGGGGCCATTAAGTACGGTCTGGCCGACGTGGGCAAAACATACACCTATACCATCCGTGAACGAAATACCGGAGCCGCGGGCTACACCTATTCCGATGCCGCCGCCACGGCTACGGTCTCGGTGACCGACAACGGTGACGGTACGCTTGCGTGCGACGTCTCCTACGGGGATGGTTCTGCGCCGACGTTCACCAACGCATACCATGCGTCAGGAGCTGTCGACCTCAAGGCATGGAAGACGCTCGAAGGCCGCGACCTCAAGAACAATGAATTCACCTTTAAGCTGGAGAAGCTGACGGGCGAGGGTGATGACGAGAAGGCCGAAGAGGTGGGAACCGCCACCAACTCCGCCGATGGCAAGATCGTCTTCGGCCATGAGAGCATCCAGGCGCTGCGGTTTACCGAGGCGGACGACGGCAAGACCTATCGCTTCCGTGTGAGCGAGGTTGTGCCCGCGGACGAAAATGCCGATTCCACAGTGGACTACGACAACCAGAGCTCGTTTATCTACACCGTGAAGGTTGTGGACAACGGCGACGGCACGCTGGGCTTTGACGTAAGTTCCGATGCCAAGCCTGTTTTTAAGAACAAGCTCAAGGACGGTAAGCTGCGCATCGCCAAGACGATGGAAGGAGACAATCCCGATCCCAACAAGGAGTTCACGTTCCGCGTGCAGCTCACCGGCAAGGACCTGCCCAAGGACGGCTCGTATTCTTTTACGCGCGAGGCCTATACCGGCGAGGGCGACGCCGCGGACGAGGCGGCGACTGCCGCCGCCCAGTCGAGCGAGCCTCCTGCCGCAGAAATGGTTTTGAGCTCGGACGGACTGTCGTTGAGTGCTCTCCTGGGCACGGCTGCCGTTGCGGCAAAGCCTGTTGAAGCATCCACGAGCGCGGTTGAGCCGCTGGGAGCGCAACTTGCCGCCGCCGGCACCAACAATGAGGCCGGCGAGGCTGCCGAATCCGAGCAGACTTCTGCAGGAGTGGACGATTCATCCACGAATATGTCAAAGGCCCCCGCAAGGGCAAAAGCAAAGGCGGCTGCCGCCGAGGACCCCAATATCAAGAAGTGGTACGAAGATTTCCAAAACGGCCTCTACAAGGACAAAAAGGTAACGCTGCCTGAAGCTTCGGTGCACGGTACGCCCAAGGAAAGCGGCACGGTGGGTACCAGCGGCTGGGACATCTATGCAGACGGCGCCATGCGCGTGCATGCGGGCGCGTTTGAGTGGTCTGATTTGATGGAACTGATGCGCAAGAAGGGGGTCAAGTACCTTGAGCTCGAGGACGGGTGCGTGGCAAGCAGCTGCGCGAGGAGCGGCTCGCCTTCGTGGATGATGGGCCTCACCTCGATTGTGGGCTCCTTGTCAACCTCCGGCGTGACGGACATGCGCTCCATGTTCAGCCGCTGCTCGGCCCTCGAGTCCCTCGACCTCTCCGGCTGGAACACCTCGTGCGTGACGGACATGCGCGACATGTTCTACGGCTGCTCGGGCCTCAAGTCCCTCGACCTCTCCGGCCTCGACACCTCGTGCGTGACGGGCATGGGCTCCATGTTCTACGGCTGCTCGGCCCTGACGTCCCTCGACCTCTCCGGCTGGAACACCTCGAAGGTGACCGGCATGGGCTCTATGTTCTACGGCTGCGAGGCCCTGACGTCCCTCGACCTCTCCGGCTGGAACACCTCGAAGGTGACCGGCATG
>CAKUHM010000181.1 GCA_934655835.1 uncultured Collinsella sp.
GACTAACTCGCCAAAAAGGGACAGGTTTATTTTGGTCGGTTTTATCTGGGCAAACGCAAGCGCCCCGCAACTGGAATTGAACCAGTTGCGGGGCGCTTTTCGCTAAAAGGACAAAACAGCAGGAAAAACCTGCCAAAATAGACCTGTCCCTAAATAGCAAGTTTTACTGGAGGGTTGCGTCGATTGCCTTGACCAGGGCGCTGCGCATGCCGGCGTCCTCGAGCGCGACGACGCCCTTGATGGTGGCACCGCCGGGCGAGCACACGGCATCCTTCATCGCTGCGGGATGCTGACCGGTTGCGAGCTGCAGCTTTGCCGTACCCAGCACCATCTGGCTCACAATGCGATAGGCATCGGCGCGCGGAATACCGTGTTTGACGGCCGCATCGCCCAGGGCCTCGATCGCCATGGCGACAAACGCCGGAGCGCAACCACCCACCGTGCCGCCCACAAACAGCAGGTTCGTATCGAGCTCGACGACAGCGCCAAGCTTTCCGAGCAGACCGAGCACCGTGGCACGCTGTTCATCACTAAGCGTGGAAGCCTTCTCGCAGGCGATGACACCCTCGCCCACCGAAACCGGCGTGTTGGGCACCGTCGAGATATGCGCGACGCCCGGCAGGACCTGCTCCCACTTGGCACTGTCCCAGGTCCAGGCAACCGACAGAACGACCTTTTTGGCAAGAGCATCCTTGAGCGGGGCGAATACCTTCTCGATCATGTACGGCTTGACCGCAGCGACCACGATATCGGATGCGGCGACAACCTCGGCGGCATCGTGGCAAGCGGCCATCCCGCGCGCCTCACAGCGCTCAACCAGTGCGTCGTAGCGACCCGCACAGGCGCACATGTCGCTCGCAGCTACACCGGCAGCGATCCAGCCATCGGCCATAGCGCTCGCCATATTGCCAAAACCGACAAATCCAATCTTCATATCACATAGTCCTTTCAGACACATTCCTCAAAACGAAAGCTATTGTCCCACGCCATTGTTTCGTATTGCCGGCCTATTTGTGATACGGCTCGCCACGGCTGATCTTGCAGGCGCGGTAGATTTGCTCCAGCAGCACCACGCGCGCCAAGTTATGCGGCAAGGTAATACGTCCAAAGCTGAGCATCTCGTCGGCTCGTGCGCGCACGTCATCGCTCACGCCGTCCGATCCGCCAATCACAAAGGCGATGTCGCTGTTACCACGTAGCATAAGATCATCGAGCCGCGCCGAAAGCTCCTCGCTCGAGCGCTCTTTGCCCTCAATGGCCAGCAAGATCACATGTGCTCGAGGCGGCAGGGCTGCAAGAATCGCCGCCCCCTCCTTGTCGCGCGCGACATCCACGCCGCCCGCCTTAGCCGGGTCGATATCGGCCACCTCGCGGATATCCACCTTGGCATAGGCACCTAGGCGCTTGGTGTACTCAGCGCACGCGTCCTTCCAAAAGCGCTCCTTGAGCTTACCGACGCAAACGACGGTGTATTTCACGCGCGTCTACTCCTTCGAATCGTTTTGAACTTTGCCGGCGGCCAGCATCTGCTCGAACATCGAGGCCGACTGCGAAAAGTCGCTCGGCAACACGACCGTCGAGTTTTTGCCCGTACGTGCGAACTCCGTCATCATCTCGGACCACTGCGTAAACATAAACAGCTGGTTGGCCTCGTCGTTACCGACGCCCGTCTCCTGGATAATCTCGAGCGAATCCTTGATGCCCAGCGCGATGGCCTTGCGCTGGTTGGCGATGCCTTCGCCTGCCTTTTCCATCGCCTCGGCCTCGGCGGTCGCCTCGGTGACGCGCTTGATGCGGTCGGCCTCGGCGAGCTCCTGCGCGGCAGCGCGCTTGCGCTGGGCAGCGTTGATGTCGTTCATGGAGTTCTCAACCTCGGTCGGCAGTGCGATTTTGGTGATGAGCGTCGACACGAGGGTGAAGCCGTAGGCAGCCATCTGCTCGGAAACGGTAGCGTTGACATCCTTGGCGATGTCATCCTTCTTGGCAAAGACCTCATCGAGTGTGTAGACGGGGATGGAGGAGCGCAGGGCATCGGTGATGAAGTCGCGCATCTGGTCGACGGGCTCCTGCAGCATGTAGTAGCTCTTGTAGATGCCCGAATCTGCCGGGCCGGCGCCCATGTCGTAGCTCACGTGGTACTGAGCGGAGACCTCAAGGCCGATGGTCACGTTGTCCTGGGTCTTAACGTCGATGCCAAAACCGTTTTTCATGGTGCGCAGACTCACCGTGGCGGCTTTGCGGTCGATCACGGGTACCTTCACGTGGAAGCCCGCGTTGACGATACGGTTGAACTTACCCAAGCGCTCGATGATTACGGCGTGCTGCTGTTCAACGACGTAGCAGGCGTTGGGGAGCAGCAGCAACAGGATGATAATGGGAATCAAAAGGCTGGTAAGGGCGGCGATGATACCGGAAAACAGCATGGTTTCTCCTCTGATAGGCACACGTTGGCATTAGGATACCCGTCCAAGGAGATCGTGCATAACAAAAAAGCTCCCATTGCTGGGAGCTCTTTCATTTAATGGTGCGGGCGAAAGGACGTCCGCGTATCCGCTTCGCGGATCCGCACCGGCTTCGGCCGCCTGCCGGCGTCCTCGCCAGCTCGCTAAAAACGCTCCGCGTTTTCTTGACGCTCGCTCCTTCGCAGGTTCAAGTCCCTGCGGTGGGCCCATAACAAAAAAGCCCCCATTGCTGGGAGCTCTTTCAATCAATGGTGCGGGCGAAAGGACTTGAACCTTCATGGGGTTGCCCCCATACGGACCTGAACCGTACGCGTCTGCCAATTCCGCCACGCCCGCGTGCAGGAATTAGAATAACGGAGCGCCACCGCGAACGCAAGAACTATTTTTGAAAAAGTTTGCAGGCATTTTCCCAAGCGGCATGCGCGATTGTCTCGGCGTCCTCACCAGTGCGATCGACACGGTCGTTAACCAGCGCGTTTGCCGTAATGGAGATCATTGCGGGCTCGCATTCAAGACCGCGGATGGGCTCCGGAGCCATATACGGGCAATCCGTCTCGAACAAAATGCGGTCGAGCGGGGTCGCCGCAAATGCCTCGCGCACGTCGTCGTTGCGCTTAAAGGTGGCCGCACCACCATAGGCGATATAGCAGCCCAGCTCCACAAAGCGCTCCATCGTGGCGCGGTCCTCGCCAAAGCAGTGCAGCACACAACCGGCCTGGGGCACGCCCACCTCACGAAGCACGTTGTACGCATCCATATGCGAGGTGCGCTCCCCATCCGAGTCCTCGTGCCGCAGGTGCAACTCCACCGGCACATTGCAGCGCACGGCGACTTCGAGCTGACGTGCCATGCAATCAATCTGCACGCTGTGGGGCGCCGGCGTGATGTCGTCGTCGTAATCCATGTGGTAGTCCAGACCGATTTCGCCAATACCGGCGCACAAAGGGTCATCAAGCGCAGCAACAACCTGCGCGTGAATGTCGTCGGTATAGTCCGGCGCGCCATACGGATGCACGCCGGCAAGATACTTGATCTGCGGGATATCCTGCATCGGCAGAATCTCGCGCGTCAGCCAGTCGCTATAGTCCGTCACGCTGCGCTTATCGGCAATGGGATCGAAGACCGTCACCAACAGGTCGATGCCCGCCGCCTTGGCACGCACGAGTGTCTCGGGCAC
>CAKUHM010000182.1 GCA_934655835.1 uncultured Collinsella sp.
TACTTGGTGCTCGTAGAAGGCGTCTACTACGGCGTTGAAGTTGTGGGCGAAGTCTTCCATGGTGCCGCGCCAGGTTGCTCGGCCGGGCTTCCCCTGGCCGACGTAGGCGGTTTGGATGCCGCAATCGGGGCTGGGGAAGTCGCGCTTGGGGTCGTTGCCCACCATAAGGACCTCGTGTGGCTCGAGTCCCATGACCTGCAGCTGCTCAAGATAATACGTAGCGTCGGGCTTGCAGCGGGTGGCGTTGCCCATGTGTGTCACGAGTTCAAAAGGCGCGTCGGTTAGTTCGCCCCAACCCATGCGGCAATCGATGGCGCCCTGGGGAAAACTGGGGTTCGTAAAAAGCGCACAGCGCAGGCCCGCGTCTTGCACGGCCTGAAGTGCGGCATGCGCGCCGGGCATGGCCTTCGCGTTGATCGTGTCGTCGTTCTTGTGCGGCAGCACCTCGCGCTCGTAGTAGGTAAATGCCTCGTAGATGGTGGGGTCCGAGAGGCAGATGCCACACCGGCGCTCGACCTCTTCCTGATAAAACGCAAGGTTGGTGCGGTTGTCCGTGCCGCTTCGGCGGTTGGCGTTGAGGTCGACCAGGATGGTGCCGAGGCGTGCCATCGTGCCACCGCGGCTGCGGCGCCCGATATCCGCGAGCATCGACGAGACATCCTTAAAATAGCGAAGGATGAACGCGTTGAGGTTGATGCTAAGAAGCGTCTCGTCCATATCGAAAACGACTGCTTTGAGCACGCGGGCACCTTTCTCGAAAAACCGTTCCAGAATCGTTGGCTCCGGATACTTTACTCCAAAGCCGTATCTCTATCCGCTTATCGTCAAGTTGTGAAGACGGCTGTTCATAAGATTGCGAAAAAGTCTCCACACGAGTAAAAAATCGCAGTTCACGCTTGAAATCGAAGTCGTTTCCCCGTAACCTATACGAACGTGATTGCATAAGCATCACATTAGTATCTGTCGGCTCCCGAGTGTTCCTAAACGTTGTGTGCTTGTCGCACCCTTCTGTAGGTCCTAGCAATCGGGGCCCCGTAGTTCGAAAGGGGTCCACCTTTGAGTGAGATTCAGAACTCGTCCATTTTCTCTCTTGACGATGTCAACGAGGAGGAGATGAACAACCTCATCGACGGTACGATTACCGACTTTGATGAGGGCGATCTCGTTAACGGCACTGTCGTTAAGATCGAGCATGACGAGGTGCTCGTTGACATCGGATTCAAGTCCGAGGGCGTTATCCCGGTCCGCGAGCTGTCCATCCGCAAGGACGCTAACCCTGCAGACATCGTTGCACTCGGTGATCCCATCGAGGCTCTGGTTCTCCAGAAGGAGGACAAGGACGGTCGTCTGGTCCTGTCCAAGAAGCGTGCCGAGTACGAGCGTGCTTGGAACCGCATCGAGGAGAAGTTCAACTCCGGCGAGAACGTCGAGGGCGAGGTTATCGAGGTTGTCAAGGGCGGCCTGATCCTCGACATCGGCCTGCGTGGCTTCCTGCCCGCTTCCCTCGTCGACCTCCGTCGTGTCAAGGACCTCACCTCCTACATGGGCACCCGCATCGAGGCCCGCGTCATCGAGATGGACCGCAACCGCAACAACGTCGTCCTCTCCCGTCGCGTCGTGCTCGAGGAGTCCCGTAAGGCCGAGCGCTCCGAGATCCTGTCCAAGCTCAAGTCTGGCATGCGTCTCCAGGGCACCGTTTCCTCCATCGTCGACTTCGGCGCCTTCGTCGACCTCGGCGGTATCGACGGCCTCATCCACATCTCCGAGCTCTCCTGGAACCACGTCAACCATCCTTCCGAGGTTGTCAAGGTCGGCCAGGAAGTCGAGGTCGAGGTTCTCGACGTCGATCTCAACCGCGAGCGCATCTCCCTGGGTCTCAAGCAGACCACCGAGGATCCGTGGCGCGCACTGGTCAAGAAGTACCCCGTCGGCGCTATCGTCGAGGGCACTGTGACCAAGCTTGTCCCGTTCGGCGCTTTCGTTGACCTGGGCGAGGGCATCGAGGGCCTGGTGCACATCTCCGAGATGGCCAACAAGCACGTCGATCAGCCTTCTCAGGTCACCCACGTGGGCGACAAGGTTCAGGTCAAGGTCATGGAGATCGACCTCGACCGTCGTCGCATCTCCCTGTCCATGAAGTCCGCTGCTGAGACTCTGGGCGTCGAGATCGAGGTTACCCCGCTGCCTTCCGAGAAGAAGGACGAGGAGACCGACGCCGAGTAAATCGGTTTGACGATCACTTGTTTTAAGGGATCCGCCTGTAATGGGCGGGTCCCTTTTCTGTTTGCTGGCAAGATGGCGGATTGCCGCCCAATTCGCCGGTTTGCTATTGAGTTGTCGCGGCATGAAAAAACGCCGACATCCCGCCTCGGGGAGGAGGCGGGAACGCACCGAGTAGACGGAGGGGTGCGGAGCGCGGTCGCGTCTCGACTGACGACGTTGCCCATCGACGTGACTATTGTAACGCATGGGCGGTTCTTGGTTTATCGTGTCGAGCGCGCGTGTTGTGTCGTCTCGTGCGCTGACGGTGTGCTACACTCTTGCACTGCTGAGTGGGCCAGACGGTCGCGCGATGTACTGCTTGCAGTACGCGTGAGGAAAGTCCGGGCTCCAGAGGGCGGGATGCCGGCTAACGGCCGGGCGGAGTGATCCGACGGAAAGCGCCGCAGAAAAGAAGACTCCCACCTGCGCCGCAAGGCGTAAAGGGAAAAGCTGAAACGGTGGTGTAAGAGACCACCAGCGTCGTGGCAACACGGCGGCTTGGCAAGCCCCATCCGGAGCAAGCGCGAATAGGAACGCTATGGGCCGGCCCGGTCCGCGTTCGGGTAGCGTGCGTGGAGCTGCACGGTAACGTGCAGACAAGATAAATGACCGTTCACGACAGAACCCGGCTTATAGGCCCACTCAGCACTTTGTTGACGCTGCGACGGCGTCAGCTGGCCGATTTGGCGCTCATTCGTCGGTCGCCGCCATAAGGCGTGCTCCCTCCTCTTTCGGGCCAAATCGACTCAGCTGACGCTGTCTCGCTGTTTTTGCCTGGTCTTCGGCGTTTCCGTAATTGTTGCTGTCTCGTCTTTCAAGGCACATTGCTCGCGCTGGCGGGTTCTCGCTTTCGTTGACGGAATCATCGGCATTTCCGTTCTTGTTAGCGAGGGTACCAGTGCTGTCTATGCCGTATTATTGAGGCTGTTTGTTGCTTTGCTTTTGTTTGAGGGGCTTTGTTGGACAGCTATTTTACTTTGCAATCTAATGTTGAGGCTATGGGCGAGTTTGTCGACCGCAAGAGTCGTTTTATTGCCCAGCTGGTCCATATTGAGTCCGAGGACGAGGCAAATGCCTTTATCGAGATGGTTCGCAAGCGCCATTACGATGCTCGTCATAATGTGCCCGCATGGATTTTGGTCGATGGACGCGAGCGCCAGAGCGATGACGGTGAGCCGAGCCGAACCAGCGGCATGCCGACGCTTGAAGTACTTCGTGGTGCGGGACTCAAAAACGTATGCTGTGTGGTGACGCGCTATTTTGGCGGTACCCTGTTGGGGCCCGGTGGCTTGGTGCGCGCCTATAC
>CAKUHM010000183.1 GCA_934655835.1 uncultured Collinsella sp.
TGGCGGAAAGCTTACACGTCATACCTGCCACCTACACCGCGATGGGGATGTTCTTGACCTGCGGGCCGTGCTCATAGCCCTCAACGATCAGATCATCGGTCGTAAACGCGTAGAAATCATGCACGTCGGGGTTCAGCGTTACCTTGGGCGCCGCAAACTGCGGACGCTCGATAAGCTCGCGGACGATATCGACATGACGGTCGTAAATATGAGCATCGGCAATCACGTGCAGTAGCTCGCCGGGAATCATATCGACCGACTGCGCCACCATCATCAGCAAAATGGCGTACTGGCACACGTTCCAGTTATTCGCGGCCAAAATGTCCTGACTACGCTGGTTGAGAATCATGTTGAGCGTCGGCTTATCATCCTGCGGGCGCTGTGTGACGTTATAGGTCACGCTGTAAGCGCACGGATACAGGTGCATCTCGGACAGGTCGCTGAACACGTACGTGTTCGTCATAATGCGACGGCTATACGGCGTGTGCTTAAGGTCGTACAGCACGCGGTCCATCTGGTCGAAATCGCCCTCGGCATAATGGCTCTTCTGTCCAATCTGATACCCGTAGGCTTTACCGATCGAACCGGTCTCGTCGGCCCACTCGTCCCAGATATGGCTATTGAGGTCATGCACGTTATTGGACTTCTTTTGATAGATCCACAGGATCTCGTCCATGGCAGACTTGAGCGCCGTACGGCGCAGGGTAAGCGCCGGGAACTCCTCGCGCAGGTCGTAGCGCGCCGTAACGCCGAAGTTTTTAATGGTATAGGCAGGGGTGCCGTCATCCCACACCGGACGGACCTTTTGGCCCTCGGTCGTGGTTCCATGGTCCAAGATATCGCGGCACATGGTTACAAACTGTTGATCAGCTTTGCTCATTGACCCTCCTGTCAGTCGCCTATAAGCGAGATTTATTGTAGCCCAGGCGCGCTCGACCCCACAGCCCTAACATAAGCCGCCATTTCTGACATATGCCAAAAATACCTTGCGTCCATCGATTAACGAGTTATCCTATTGTTGACATATGTCAGATAAGGAGTGTGCATGGCAGGAAGACGCGAAAAACTTCGCCGCGTCGGGATCATTCCCGAATATCGCGGCTTTACCCCCGACGGCCTAGCCAGCGGAGACGCCATCGACATGACCGTCGACGAGCTCGAAGTCCTGCGCCTGTGCGACCTGGAAGGCCTCAACCAAGAGGCGGTCGCTCAGAGGATGGGTATCGCTCGTGCCACCGTGGCGGCCATCTGCAGCCGCGCGCATCGCAAGGTGGCAAACGCGCTGGTCAACGGTCGAGCGCTTATTATCGAAGGCGGCAACATCGTGTACTCCCCCATCACCACGACAACGGCCGCATGGCCAGCAAAGGAGGTCGGCACCATGAGGGTGGCAACGACGTACGACAACGGCAACATCTTTATGCACTTTGGCCGCAGCGAGCAATTTAAGATCTACGACATCCAGGATGGCAAGGTGCTCAACGAGCAGGTCGTGGGCACCGGCGGCACCGGCCACGGCGCCCTGGCGGGCCTGCTCGCCAACGGCGGCGTCGACACGCTCATCTGCGGCGGTATCGGCGGTGGCGCCATCAACGCGCTCACCCAAGCCGGCATCACGGTCTACGCGGGCGCCCAGGGCAGCTGCGACGCCTGCGTCGAGGCCCTTATCGCGGGCACGCTCGCGCAGACCGGCGAGGCCACCTGCGACTGCCATGGTCACGACCACGAGCACGCCCATGAGCATGACGAGTCCTGCGGCTGCCACGGCCATCACGAGCACGAGGGTTGCGGCTGCCACTAGCGGCAAATACCCTGCCGCCAGCACACTCCCACGCGTACAACAACCTGCAAACGAACGGCGAAGGCCGCCTGGAATACGATCCAGGCGGCCTTCGCCATACACAACTCAAAAGAGCCATTACTTTTTATTGCGCATCTGCGCTTCCATCTGACGCAGCAGGTCCATATCGGACTTGGGGCCGCCCGTACCCAGGCCACCCATGCCGCCCAAACCCATGGCGTCCAGGCCGGGAATATTGGGCATGCGCATCTTCTTGCCCTTCTTACCCTTTTTGCCCTTCTTGCCGCCGGCCTGCGCCTGATTGGCCATCGTGCGCATGCGGCCCATCATCTTGTTCATCTCGCCCCACTGCTTCATAAGACTGTTGACCTCGGTGGGGGTCACGCCGGCGCCCTTGGCAATGCGGGCACGGCGCTGGCCGTTGATGATAGAGGGACGCAGGCGCTCCTCCTTGGTCATCGACATGATGATGGCCTCGTTCTTATCGAAGATGCCCTCGTCCAGGTTGCCGCCCATCTGGTTGAGCGCGCGCTGACCGCCGGGAAGCATGCCCAGGATACCCTTCATGCCGCCCATCTTTTTGACAGCCTTCATCTGGTCGAGCATGTCGTTCATGGTGAAGCCCTCGCGCAGCATACGTTCGGCAGCCTCGAGCTGCTCGGCATCGGCCGCTTCCTGGGCCTTCTCGATGATACCGACGACGTCGCCCATGCCCAGAATGCGCTTGGCCATGCGATCGGGATAGAACGGCTCGAGCGAATCGGGCTTCTCGCCCATACTCACGAACTTGATGGGCTTACCGGTCACCTGACGAACCGAAAGCGCGCCACCGCCACGGGCGTCACCGTCAAGCTTGGAGATGATCACGCCGTCAAAGTCAGTGCGCTCCGCAAAGGTCGAAACGACGTTGACGATGTCCTGGCCGGTCATGGCGTCGACGACCATCAGCACCTGGTCGGGCTTGACGGCCTTCTTGATGTCGACGGCCTCCTGCATCATCTGCTCATCGATCTGCAGACGGCCGGCGGTATCGACGATGACAACATCACGCAGGTGGTCGACGGCCTCTTGGATGGCACCCTTAGCAATGTCGACTGGGTGCGCACCATCGCCGCGGAAGACCGGCACGCCGATCTCGCCGCCGAGCGTGGCCAGCTGGTCGGCAGCGGCGGGACGGTAGACGTCGCACGCGGCGAGCAGCGGCGAGCGGCCTTGCTTCTTGAGCAGGTAGGCAAGCTTTACGGCAGCCGTAGTCTTACCGGAGCCCTGCAGGCCCACAAGCATGATGACGTTAGGGATACGGTTGCTAAAGACGAGCTTGCTCTCGGTGGAGCCGAGCATCTCGGTGAGCTCGTCGAGCACGATTTTGACGACGTTTTGCGCCGGCGACAGCGACTCCATGACCTCGGCGGTCATGCAGCGTTCCTTCGTCTTGGCGACGAACTCCTTGACGACCTTAAAGTTGACGTCGGCCTCGAGCAGCGCCATGCGAATGTCGCGCATAGCCGAAGTGATATCGGCCTCGGTCAGCTTACCCTTACCGCGCAGGCGTTCAAATGTGTCGTTGAGGCGATCGCTCAGAGAATCAAACACTAGTCACTCCTTAGTCGGACTCGCCCACCAGGGCGCGGCAGAAATCTTTGGCGTTAAACTCCTGCAGGTCATCGACCTGCTCACCCACGCCGATGCGCAGGATCGGGAGCTTGAGCTTCTCGGCCACGGCCATGGCGATACCGCCCTTTGCCGTGCCGTCGAGCTTGGTCA
>CAKUHM010000184.1 GCA_934655835.1 uncultured Collinsella sp.
TGTCTCCCGCGTGGGCGATACTCGGCTTATCGACCCACGATGCAAAGGAGATGCTCATGGCAAACATCAAGTTCCCCGAGGGTTTCTATTGGGGTGGCGCCACCGCCGCCAACCAGTTTGAGGGCGCTTGGAACGTGGACGGCCGCGGCGCTTCCGTCGACGACCACTTCCTGGGCGGCAGCTATAAGGAGCCGCGCCAGATCACGATCGATATCGACCCCAACCGCTTCTATCCCAACCATGACGGCATCGACTTCTACCACCACTACGAGGAGGACATTGCGCTGTTCGCCGAGATGGGCTTCAACATGTTCCGCATGTCCATCTCCTGGAGCCGTATCTTCCCCAACGGCGACGACGCCGAGCCCAACGAGGCCGGCCTCGCCTTCTACGACCGCGTTTTCGACTGCCTGCGCGCTCACAACATCGAGCCGCTCGTGACCCTCTCGCACTACGAGATGCCCTATCACCTGGTCGAGAAGTACAACGGCTGGGCGAGCCGCGAGCTCATCGGCTTCTTCGAGAAGTACTGCCAGACCGTCTTTGACCGCTACCAGGACAAGGTCAAGTTCTGGCTGACCTTCAACGAGATCAACTGCGGCACCATGGACATGGGCGCCATGATGGAGACCGGCCTGATCCAGGGCTTCGAGGGCCCGGCAAGCGCCATCAAGACCACCGCTCAGCAGCGCTATCAGGCCCTGCACCATCAGTTCGTGGCCAGCGGCCGCGTCGTGCGTTATGCCCACGAGCACTACCCGCAGTTCAAGATGGGCAACATGGATTGCTTTATCCTCTCCTACGCCGCCACGTGCGATCCGGTCGACGTGTTCGCCACGCAGCAGCAGATGAACTCCATGAACTGGTACTGCTCCGACGTGCAGGTGCGCGGCAAGTACCCGTTCTACGCCAAGCGCTTCTGGGCCGAGAACGGCGTCGAGCTTGCGATGGAGGATGGCGACCTGCAGGATATCGCCGACGGCAAGGTCGACTTCTACACCTTTAGCTACTACATGTCCGGCACCGTGGGCACGCACAAGGACCACGAGATGACCGAGGGCAACATGACCTTTGGCGGCAAGAACCCCTACCTGGAGTCCACCGACTGGGGTTGGCAGATCGACCCGCTGGGCCTGCGCATCGCCCTCAACGAGATTTACGCCCGTTACGAGATTCCGCTGATGGTGGTCGAGAACGGCATGGGCGCCTACGACGAGGTCGAAGAGGACGGCTCCATCCACGATCCGTACCGCATCGCCTATCTGCAGAGCCACATCAAGGCCATGGGCGAGGCCATCGCCGACGGCGTTGACCTGATCGCCTACACCTGGTGGGGCCCCATCGACCTGGTGTCCGCCGGCACCGGCGAGATGCGCAAGCGCTACGGCTTCATCCACGTCGATAAGTACGACGACGGCACCGGCACCTACGAGCGCCGCCGCAAGGACAGCTTCTTCGCATACCAGAAGATCATAAAGTCCAACGGCACCGAGGGCCTGGAGTAAGGGATTTAGGTTCCGGCGTTCTACCGAACGCCGGACCGGCCGCCGACTACGCGGCCACCGGCGTTGACGACGATGGCATCTGGAACGCCTTTGTGCACTTGGGGCTCATCGAGGGCTAATCAACAAAACGGCTATCGATGGGACAAAGACGTCGGCGGGGTTTTCGATTCGACTCCCCACCTTAGTTTTTGGTCCATTTGGCACTATAATCACCATAGGCATGCGCACTACGTTGCGCTTAATCAAGAGGAGAAAACGTATGGGTCTGTTTGACATGTTCAAGAAGAAGGCTGAGCCCGCGGCTGTCGCTGCTCCGGCCTCCATCTCTGCTTCTGCCGGCACCGACGTGCTGTGCTCGCCCGTCAAGGGCAAGGTCATCAAGATGGCCGACGTGCCCGATCCCGTCTTTGGTGGCGAGGTCCTGGGCAAGGGCTGCGCCGTGTGGCCCGAGGACGATCTGGTCTATGCCCCCTGCGACGGCAAGGTTACCGTCACCATGGGTCACGCTGTGGGCCTGCAGTCCGATAGCGGCATCGAGGTTCTGGTGCACGTTGGCGTCGATACCGTCAACATGAACGGCGACGGCTTCGAGGGTTTCGTCAAGGCTGACGATGTCGTGAAGGCCGGCCAGCCCATGCTCAAGATCGACCGCGCCAAGATCGCCGCTGCCGGTTACAAGGACTGCGTCGTCGTGGCCGTGTCCAACACCGCCGAGTTCGCCGATGTCGAGCTCGCCGTCGAGGCCGACTCCGCTGTCGTCGCCGGCGATGCTATCGTCAAGGTTGTCCGCAAGTAAATCGCGGCATTCACAGGATGTTTTGGGGTGGTCGGATTGTCCGGCCACCCTTTTTTATTGCACGGTACCGATGCGCTTTATTGCACGCTGAGCGGACTCGCAGACCGTTCGGACGCTAAAACGAACCGACCGCGCTTTCGTGCTGTCGGGGGTGTTCATAAGTGGATAGTATGAGCTTACTTATTACAACGTGCGCCGTGTTGGGAAGCACGGTGCCGCTTATTGGGAGGACAACATGAAAAAGAAGCTGCTGCTTGCGCCCCTCATGGCCGTCTTGGTTGCATGCGTGGTCGTGCTTTCCGGTTGCGGAGGCCCCTCGATCGAAGAACTCATCACCGAGGACCTTACGACTCAGTTCGATGAGGTCAAAAACGGTGGCGACGATTTCCTCTCTGGTCTGGAAGAGGCTTCGGGCGACGAGTTCGAGCAGCTGGGCATCGATCCCAAGGAGTATGCCAAGACCTATCTCGAGGGTTTTGATTACGAGATCGGCGACGTGACGGTCGACGAGGACAAGGGCGTTGCAACCGCAGAGGTCTCCATCACCTGCAAGTCCATGAACAAGATCGTCGAGGACTTCTCCACCCAGTATCAGGAGAAGGTCGCAGCACTCGATGCGATGCCTTCCGATGATGAGCTGTACAAGATGGCTGGCGAGGTGATGGTCGATGTGACCAAGGCCACCGAGCCCAGGAAGACCACGGTTATCTTCAAGTACACCTGCAACGACGACGGCGAGTGGTCTGCTGACGACTCCGTCAACTCCGAGATGATGGATGCGATGCTGAGCTAACTAGTTACGCGGTTCTACGAACCGCGTAACGGCTCGACGCTGCGCGCCGCCCAGGACGACAATTTGTCATTCAAAAGGCGAGGCATGACCAGAAGGTCAATGCCTCGCCTTTTTCATGCCAACTTGTTCGTCCTGGACGCCGCTCGCTGGCTTTGCCAGTACATCGGCGTTGCCATTGTTGGGATTGGTGCAAAGGGGTTAGGTTTGTTTGCACCATGTTCTGCCTGCGGCGTTGCCGTTGCTGAGGAAGCTAAAAGAGCCTCGTCCCAAATTAGCTACCCCGCGCCCATCTGAGTTGCGGTGAAATAGGGACTGTTTGGGGCCAGTAGGCCGGAAATCAGTCCCTGTTTCACCGCAACTTTATTGGTGGGCGGCTCGCTACTCGCCCAGGATCAGCGTGGCGAGCTCGTCCTGGGTGTCTACCACGTAGTCGGCGCCGGCGGCCTC
>CAKUHM010000185.1 GCA_934655835.1 uncultured Collinsella sp.
TGATGGGGTAGGCGAGCCAGCCGAGCATGATCTCGCCGGGGGCAAACGGGTTGACGATGACGCCGATGCGCAGGCCACCCACGCAGGCGATGAGCGCAGCGAGGACCTGTCCGGCCAGCTTTTGCTTGGGCTTGAGCTGGATGACGTCGTCGATAGCGCCGGTCGCAAAGATGACGGTAAAGGAGAGCGCCAGCATGGGATAGCTAATGTGAAGGCGCGGATGCGGCACCAGGACGGGCGGCCAGCCTAGGTGCCAGGTGCCTAGGATTTGCACAATGCAGGCAACGACCAGGCCCAAAAACACCGCCGTTCCGCCCAAACGCGGGATGGGCTTGGTGTTGATGCGGCGCTTAGAAGGATAGTCGACGGCGTCGAGCTTAATTGCCAAGCGCTTGACCAGGGGCACCGTGAGGAAGGTCGTGATAAAGGCCGCCGCTGCCACGCATAGGTACGGTATGTAGCTCGGGGATGAAGCCATGAATCTAAAAACCGCCAAGCGTCGAAGGAAAAGGTCAAAGGTTGCTAAGCGCAAAGGGCATAGCCGAACCATGATACTCGACCAAGGGGGTGCATGGAATTGCGCGCAGCGATAATCACGCGCTTACCAGATATTGGGATGTTGTCGATGGCGTCGGGATGCCGGTGGGGATCCATATGGACTGTAATGGCGATTTTCGACAAAAGAAAACCACCCCCCACGTTACGAAAATGAACCCACCTAAAACAGGTGGGTGCCCTCATCGACTGTTCCAGCGTCCTTAACAACGAAGGATACCTGTACTAGGTACGACTGTGTGGGCTCCCTAAATAAACGCGACGGTTCACCCAGTTGCTCCGCGGGGGGCGGAATACCTACATCATAAAGCGGCACTTTGTCGATTCCAGTCTTGACATTACAAAAATCGTGTCGGACGATTACGGCGCCTTAGGGACGGAGCCGTCTGCTCGGCATGCGCCCTTACGTTTGAGCTGCTGAATCGTTGTTTTGGAGCATGGTTTCATGTCGACGTCGTTGACCGAACTTTTTTCGCCTGCCTGTCATTTGTGTCCGCGCCGTTGCGGTGCGGCGCGCGATGAGGGCGCGCGTGGCGTGTGCGGCGCCGACGATACGCTCAAGGTCGCTCGTGCGGCGCTCCATATGTGGGAGGAACCGCCCATCTCGGGCGAGGCCGGCTCGGGCACGATCTTCTTTAGCGGCTGTTCGCTCAAATGCGTCTACTGTCAGAACCACGAGATCTCAACGGGCAATTTTGGCCTTGAGATTTCGCCCGAGCGCTTGGTCGAGATTATGCTGGAGCTGCAGGAGCAGGGCGCCAATAACATCAACCTGGTGACGGCGACGCATTATGCTCACCTGCTGCCGGCCGCGATTGCCGCAGCTCGGGAGCGCGGGCTGGACATCCCGATCGTCTACAACACGAGCGGCTATGAGCGGGCGAGTGCCGTGGCGGCGCTCGGCGATCTGGTCGACGTGTGGCTTACCGACTTTAAATATGCCGATGCAGGGCTTGCGCAGTCGCTTTCTCATATTAAGGACTACCCGCGCGTGGCCGTGTCGGGTCTGGCCCAGATGGCTCGCGAGATCGATCGCCGCGGGGGAGAGCTGATGGATGAGGGCGGGCTCATGAAGCGCGGCATAATCGTGCGCCACCTGGTGCTGCCGGGGCATGCGGACGATTCGTGCCGCGTGCTGGACTTGGTGTGGCAGACGGTGGGCGACGTGCCGATTTCGGTCATGAACCAGTACACGCCCAATGCACTCATGCGCGAACAAGGCGGCGACCTGGCGCGCGCCGTGACGCGCGAGGAGTATGAGCAGGTGCTCGACCATGCCGACGACCTGGGCTTTACGACGATGTTTTGGCAAGAAGGCGGCGCGGTAGACGAGAGCTTTACCCCGGCGTTCGATACCACCGGTGTTCTTACTAGTGCTCAAACCAGCTAATCTGGGACGAGGCTCTTTGAGTAGTCTTTTTGGGACGGGGCTGTTTTAGCTACCCCTGCCGCTGTTCGACCAAACCGTTCGCGTTGTCTGTCGGGGTAGCTAAAACAGCCCCGTCCCAAAAAGACTGGGTATTGGGCGTTGACAGTTGGCGAGCCGTAGGTAAAATATCAACTTGTCCTGGGGACGTAGCTCAGTTGGGAGAGCGCTGCCGTCGCATGGCAGAGGCCGAGGGTTCGACTCCCTTCGTCTCCACCCTTGGATTTGATAAGCCGCTGACATTGTGTCGGCGGCTTTTTTTAAAAGAAAGGGCTGTACCATGGCCGAGCTTGAGTCCCAACCACTGTCTGCCGAGGAACGCGCCGAGTTGGAAGAGCTCCGCGCCGAGAAAGCTCGTCGCGAGGCCCAGGAAGAGGCACGCCGCGAGCGTGAGGAGCTGGCCGCCCTGCGTGCCGAGCGCGAGAAGGCCGAGGAGGCCGCTGCGAAGGTTGCATCCGAGCCCAAGCCTGCGCCCGCACCCAAGCCCTCCTCTGCGAAGCCTGCACCTGCCGCGCACAAACCTCAGCCTAAAAAGGCCGCTCGTCCCAAGTCCGTCGATCCCAAGCCGAGCCGCGACGAGATGAGCTTTGCCCAGCGCATGGTTACCTCCAAGGAGCCTACGGGCGAGAACGAGATCCCTGGCATGGCGCCGGCTCAAAAAATCATCATTGTCCTTGCCCTCATCGCGTTTGTCATCTTTATGGGCTACACGATCCTGACCAGCATGGGCCTGCTCTAGCCGATTCGCGCCGGGTGCCATGCCCGAACACTCTGCCCTTCTCCAACCCTCAACCTCTGCACAACGCATCCGAAAGGTCGCCCCATGGCTTTGACCGATATCTCTCATCCCACCGACATTGCAATGCTCACCGATCTGTACGAGCTCACTATGGCCCAGGGCCTGTGGGAGAGCGGCAAGGCCCATGAGCAGGGTTGTTTTACCGCGTTTTACCGCGACCATCCCTTTGGCAGCGCCTATGCCGTCATGTGCGGCACCGCCGAGCTGCCCGAGCTGGTCGAGAATCTGCGCTTTACGCCCGAGGATATCGACTACCTCGCCTCACTCCAGGCCCCGGCCGGCGGCGCGATGTTCAAGCCTGCATTTCTCGACTACCTGCGCGATTTTCGTGCGCATGTAAACATCGACGCCGTTCCCGAGGGCGAGCTCGTCTTTCCGCGCGAGCCCATGGTTCGCGTCACCGGCCCGGCGCTGGAGTGCCAGCTGCTCGAGACCGCGCTGCTCAATATCGTCGGCTTCCAGACGCTCGTCGCCACCAAGACGGCGCGCGTGGTGCTGGCCGCCGATGGTCGCCCCGTCGCCGAGTTCGGCCTGCGCCGCGCCCAGGGTCCCGATGGCGGTCTGGCCGTTGCGCGCGCGAGCTACGTGGCGGGCTGCTCGTCCACGTCCAACGTGCTTGCCGGGCGCCGCTACGGCATTCCCGTCTTTGGCACGCACGCGCACAGCTGGGTAATGAGCTTCGATTCCGAGCTCGAGGCCTTCCGCGCGTTTGCCAAGTCGAGCCCCAAGAACTGCACGCTGCTCATCGACACGTACGACG
>CAKUHM010000186.1 GCA_934655835.1 uncultured Collinsella sp.
GTCATGAGCGGAGCGGCCCTGGCATTCCAGGATGACGCCCATGCTGTCGGTGGCGCTCTCGATGAGGATATCGGCATAGCAACAGGTTTTGTCATACAGTGAGCGCGCGGCGTCGCTGAGTGGGATGCGGACGTTATTGCTAATGCTAATGCCTAAGCCGCCTTCATCGCGGGGAAGTGAGACGAGCATGGAGGTTTGCACCTCGAAGGGCGAGGTGGTCTGTCCCGTCATGCGCTCGGCCGCCCAACGAAGCTGCTTGACGCCGCGCAGGCCTGCGGCCTGCTTGGCGAACGCGGCGATATCCGCCGCGTTCAGGAGCGGTGTGCGCTTCCACAGGTTGGTGTCGTTGCCATTGACGTCGTTAACTCGTTCCCAACCACAGTTAGGCGGAATGAGCTTAAGCGAGATAGCTTCATCGAGTTGTTGCTGCGTTCGCTCGCAGGGTTTAAACACTGCAAAGGAGCCGCACATCTCGTAACATGCCATGAGTAATTGGTTACGTGAGACCTGCGTAGCAAGGTTGAGCAGCGTAAACTCCGGTGACGTGACATCAAACCCATGCTCAGTCTGCCTAAACGAGCCGGGAGGTGGCTCTTGAGTCAGGAGGTGCGATTTGAACAGGCTTCGCGACCCGGATTGTGCCCGGGTGAATACAAGCCTGTGAAGCGGGGCGTGAAGCAGGTCTTTTATAACCGCATGGCTTCCGAGGCCGCAACATCTGCGATCCATAGTGCCAAGGCTAATGGCAGGGTAAAGACCCAGTATTTGCGGCGGAATGCGGTGATAGTAAAAAGCAGTTTGGCCGCATAGTGTCAGGTCCACGATGCCCTCCTAGCTGAAAAACGTGCCTATGGATTAAGGAGTGCCAGTGTCAATTCGGAAGTATGCGGCAAAATCTGAACCCTGTGAGCAGACCTGGCTTTTGAGGCTAGTTTATCAGGCATTTTGTTGCGGAAAAACGGGGAGTGCTCGGAGGTCCCAGAATTTGCCGCATACTTCCGAAAACGTGGCTGATTTTGACCTTGCTAAAACGATTTAGCAGCTCTGCAAGGGGTGCGGGCTTGCCGCCGGGCGAACACTTTTGGAGCCTGGAGTCCTAGTTCTGGGCCTTGAAGGGCGGATTTCGTGCTTTTGGTAAAGAAATGGGCGCGTGTTTTGCCGTGCCCCGGCATCGGCATACAGAAAAAGGGCCCGGAAGGCTTCGCCTTCCGGGCCCTTTGCAATGCAAGTCTGCTTGCAAGTGCGATTTAGCGCACCTGAGCGACGTAAGCGACGTTGGTCGAGGAGACCTTGTCCTCGAGCTGGACGCTCATGCGGGGATCGCCGGCGGTAGCGACGGTCAAATCGCCGGCCTCGACGTAGCCGAGCTCCTTAGCGGTCTCGATTGCCTTGACAATCGTGCCGTTGACGGTGCCCTGGGTAATCTCGGCCTGGTGCGGGATAACGCCCCAGTACATGATCATCTGCTGGACGGCCCACTCGTGGCGGGAGAACGCGCAGATCGGCATGTTGGGACGGAAGTGCGAGATCAGGCGAGCGGTACGACCGGTGGTCGTCGGCACGGTGATGCACTTGGCGCCAACGGTGGTGGCCATGTTTACAGCGGACATACCCACAACGTTGTTGACGACGCGGGTGCCGTGAGCATCGGCCGGAACCTCGAGCGGAGCGTGGGCCGGGAGATACTTCTCGGTCTCGAGAGCAATGCTGGCCTGCATCTTGACGGCCTCGACCGGGTACTTACCGGCAGCGGACTCGCCAGAGAGCATAACGGCGTCGGTACCGTCGTAGATGGCGTTAGCAACGTCGGCAACCTCGGCGCGCGTCGGGCGCGGGTTCTGCTGCATGGAGTCGAGCATCTGCGTAGCGGTGATGACGGGCTTGTAAGCCGCGTTGCACTTGGCGATGATCTCCTTCTGGATGTGGGGAACGAGCTCGGGCTTGATCTCGATGCCCAGGTCGCCACGGGCGACCATGATGCCGTCGGAAGCCTCGAGGATCTCGTCGAAGTTCTCGACGCCCAGGGCGCACTCGATCTTCGGGAAGATCGTCACGTGCTCGCCACCGTTCTCGCGGCAAAGCTCGCGGATGCCGCGGACGGACTCGCCGTCACGGATGAAGGAAGCGGCGATGTAGTCGATGTTCTCGGTCAGGCCAAAGAGGATGTCCTGACGATCGCGCTCGGTGATGGCGGGCAGCGAGATGTTGACGTTGGGCATGTTGACGCCCTTGCGCTCGCCGATCAGGCCGTCGTTCTTAACGACGCAGGTCATGTCCTGGCCGCTGACGGACTCGACCTCGAGGGCAACCAGACCGTCGTCGATCAGGATGAGGGAGCCCTTCTCGACCTCGGAGGGCAGAGCCAGGTAGTCGAGGGAGATGTGCTCAGAGGTGCCGTGGAAATCCTCGGACGTGGGCTGAGCGGTGACGACGATCTTGTCGCCAGTCTTGACGGCAACCTTCTTGCCGTCGACCAGAAGGCCGGTGCGGACCTCGGGACCCTTGGTGTCGAGCAGGATGCCGACGGGCATACCGAGCTCCTTGGAAATACGACGGACGCGCTCGATGCGACCGTGGTGCTCGTCGTAGGAGCCGTGCGAGAAGTTAAAACGGGCGACGTTCATGCCCGCCTTGATCATCTCGCGGATGGTCTCGTCGCTATCGCAGGCGGGACCCATGGTGCATACAATCTTGGTGCGCTTGTACATTCAGACCTCCATCTGACATCGTCTTGCGCTGATAGATAAACCATAAGAAATAAAACCGAGAAGATTATAACGAATTGCCGACCGAATACCCCTAAAAATCGACCGTACGCCGATTGATAAGTTCATTTTTTACTCCAAAAAGGCTAAACGAAAAAGTTTTACCAAGCGGTCTTACCGCTGCTATCTGGGAGATATTTCAGTTAGGCGATGAGCCGTAGAAAAAACGTTTTACCAACATTGAGCATCACACGGTCTGCACCGTTGCACTCGAGCCGTGTTTCCAATTGGAATGTTTTGGCTAGACGCGCCGCTTTGGGGTACCATAGCTCCACTATCAACTGCCGCTCAGCACGGCAGCCTTGATGAGCCCTTGCCCTTCTCCTGGGAATTATGATCGGGCATCAATCTGCTGAGTGGCCCGAATCCCAGGAGGGGACTCTATATGCAAAAGGAATACCTGTCCGCCGCGGCGGAGGTGCTCAGCGACCAGGGTGTCGATGAGAACCTCGGCCTGAGCACCGGCGAGGCGTCGTCGCGCCTCGCCAAGACAGGCCCTAACAAGCTCGAGGAAGCAGAGAAGACACCGTTGTGGAAGCGCTTCTTTGAGCAGATGGCCGACCCCATGGTCATCATGCTGATCGTTGCCGCCGTCATCAGCGCACTCACGGGCATGGTCAAGGGCGAGCCCGACTTTGCCGATGTCTTCATCATCATGTTCGTCGTTATCGTCAACTCGGTGCTGGGCGTGGTCCAAGAAGCCAAGAGCGAGGAGGCCCTCGAGGCCCTGCAGGAGATGAGCGCGGCGCAGTCCAAGGTGTTGCGCGACGGCAA
>CAKUHM010000187.1 GCA_934655835.1 uncultured Collinsella sp.
CCTCCCCAATGCCTGCGATATAAATACGGTTTAAATTATACGTGATTTCTAAGGGAAGTGCAATATGAAAGTGAAGGCTGGAGAGTGCAAGTATGCCAGAGTACAACGAGTTCAGAAGTGGCTCCTGTCCTTGCTTCCGCTTGAAAGGCTCGTTTGAATGAGAAATTAGAAATGCGAAATGAGAAATGGTGGTGCGGCGCATAAAAATCAGAAGCGCCGCGGAGATTTGAATCTAGCGGTGTTCTCGTATCGCAACC
The DNA here is from genome assembly GCA_934655835.1 of uncultured Collinsella sp. The sequence goes on from CAKUHM010000187.1 coordinate 258, forward strand.
TAATCCCTAGCTACTAATCCCTAGCTACTAGTCACCAGCCTCATCTCACATACGGCACTTCTCCGGGCTTGACGAGGCCGAGCTCCTGACGCGCCTTCTTTTCCAGCTGTCCGTCATCCTTGAGATCCTCCCGCTTCTTTGAGAGCGCCGCCTTCTCTTGCGCCAGCCTCTCCTTCTCCTCCAGAAGCAGCGCCTCCTGCTGGCGGATCTGATAGAAATGATACCCGCTGCGGAAGACAATGCAGAGCGAGAACAGGAGCATGACGACAAAAAGAACACGCAGGATCGGGCTATGCGGGAAAAGCCGCACCAGAAACGGCGGTTTCCTTCTCCTAGTCACGAGGCTCCCTCCCTAAGAACTGGTTCACCAGCTTGTACACCTTCGGCTCTGCGGCGAGCTGTCTTTCATACTCCGCCTTCTTCTCCGCTTCTGCAAATCCATAGTCCAGCCATGTCCGGGCTTCCTTCCAGCGATTCGTATCATGGTAGAATGCCACGATCATGAGCCGGCCATTGCGCTCAGCGGAAGCGACGAGACAATCGCCCGCCGCTTCCGTCATGCCCGTCTTCACGCCATTCGCCCCTTCATAGTGGCTCTTCAGGAATTCATTGCGGTTTGCCACATTGCGATAGACCCCGTTCCGATACGTCATCGGATACACAGGCCGCTTCACGATATCACGGAAATCAGGATTCTTCATCGCATACGCCGCGATCTTCACCATATCATAAGCCGTCGTATAGTGGTTCGGATTCGTCAGACCATTCGGATTCGCGAAATGGGAATCATGCACACCGATAGACGCTGCCTTTTCATTCATCATCTCGATGAAACGATCATACGAGCCGCCCACCGTCTCTGCGACAGAGACAGCCGCGTCATTGCCGGAAATCAGCATCATCCCGTACAGCAGCTGGTGAAGCGAGAGCGGCATATCCGGGCGAAGGCCGATATTCGTCCCGTCCTGGCGCATCGCGCGCGGAGAAATCACCGCATTCTGATCCAGCTTCGCCTTGCCCTCTTCGAGCGCAATGATGCAGGTCAGGATCTTCGTCGTACTTGCAGGATAGATACGCAGATGTCCTTCCTTATCCGCCAGCACCTCGCCCGTATTCCCATCGATCACCGCAGCCGAGACAGCCTGCGACGGAGGCGGCGGCACGATCATCGGCGGCGTAGGCGGCGGCGGTGTCACCCAGATGAGCGCGCCGAGACCGCAGCCGCAGACGATAAGCAGCAGAAGTAAAATGGATAGTAATTTTTTCATGGAAATCGTCCTTTGAATGATTATGGGTTCGGGGTTAGCCGTGAGGCGTTCTGCCCCTTGATTGTTTGCGAAAGAGGTTCAGCGGGTTCTGTAGGTTCTACGGGTTCAGCGGGGAAGGTGCGGCGCAAAAAATAATGAAGCGCCGCGGAGGTTTGAAACTAGCGGTTCTCTCGTATCGCAAACCTAATCCCTAGCCACTTATCCCTAGCTACTAATCCCTAATCCCTAGTCACCAGTCACTAGTCACTCGAGACCCCCTTTTATCAATATCAAAATCACTGACGACACGTTCACCGCGGTCTTTCCGGATGCCCTTATTCAGTGCCTCAGTATAAGCTCTGCCATTTTCTCCCGAAGACAGCTCGTAAATGGCCGTATCCCCGCAGTAAATCTGATTTCCATCAAGAACCGCATCAGGAACATGACCCGCGTGATAGAGCTTCACGAGCTTGCCCGCGGTGAGATAGAGGCGCTCCTTCTGGCTGTATGCATTGTCCGCGCCGGGCTGGAAGGCTTTCTCGCCATTCACCACGATCCAGTCATCCTTGACCTCGACATGTTTGCCGGAGTACGCATTCATCCATTTGAGATTTTTATTGATGCGGTCGCTGGTCTTGGGGTGATTGCCAGGGGCAAGGACCGCCTTGATGCCAGACGGCGAGCTTTCGCCGTATTTCGCACGCAGTACTTCCATGGATGCCGCACCGCCGCCAGGGTTATAGCCCGCTTCGACAAGATACTGGAAGCCCCAGTCATCTGCCTGCTTTTCCTGATCCTTGGTGAAGACTGCATTCGACACATAATTTGCCGCGATATTCCCCAGAAGGTACTCGCCATACGAAGCGTCGCCGAGATAAATATTCAGCGCCGTCACCAGCCCCACGCGCTTCTTGACACCGTTCACGCTGTGCCGCTTCTCGCCGTGCGCGATCTCATGCGCCATGACGTAGGCCAGCTCATCATCATCCATCGCATCGAGCGTCCCCTTGTTCACGCAAAGCACGCCGCCTAAGCTGGCAAACGCATTGATGTCCTCACTCGGCGACACGTAGACCTTGTAATCACGCAGCACATGCCCCGTATCCTTCAGATTCTGGTACACGGTCTGTACACGGTTATCCGCCTCCGCAGAGTCGTAGACACCCGTCTCCTGCTGGCACTGGTCAAGGAGCTGCAACTGGTTGTGATCGTCCATTCTGGAGTAGTAGCTGGAAATGAAAAGCATCGCCGCCGCGCCATACAGGATCTTCTGCGTCGTCGTCGCCGCATACGCTGTCATCGGATACGCCATGGGCGCCGCCACACAGGTCAGCGCCACCACGACACTGCACCACAATCCGGAATCCGGCCTGCACGATCTCATCCTGTACGGTGAAGCACTCGAACTGGTACGGGTCGTCATGAACGGCAAGACACTGGACAAACAGGACTACATACTGGAAAACGGCAATCTGCGCATTCCCGGGGCGCCAGATGACGTCACGCTGACCATCGACACCCTGATCCATCCCGACAAGAACACATCCCTCATGGGGCTGTACCTGTCCAACGGCAACTTCTTCACCCAGTGCGAAGCCGAAGGCTTCCGCAAAATCACCTATTACCCGGACCGTCCGGACGTCATGGCGACCTACACCGTCACCATCAAGGCAGACCGCCAAAGCTGTCCCGTACTGCTTTCCAACGGCAACCTCGTCGAAACCGGCGAACTGCCAGACGGACGGCATTACGCCAAATGGGACGATCCGTTCCGCAAACCGTCCTACCTCTTCGCACTGGTCGCCGGCAAGCTCGTTTGCCGTGAAGAAACCTTCCGGCTTGCCGACGGACGCGATGTCCTCTTGCAAGTCTGGGTCGAACAGGGCAACCTCGACAAGACCGCCCACGCCATGGAATCGCTCAAACACAGCATCCGCTGGGACGAAACACGCTTCGGTCTCGAACTCGACCTCGACCGCTTCATGATCGTGGCGGTCAGCGACTTCAACATGGGTG
>CAKUHM010000188.1 GCA_934655835.1 uncultured Collinsella sp.
GTTCAACGCGGGTCGCATTCGCAAGCGCGGCCGCGTGGACGATGGCGATTCGCATCTGGACACTGACGCGATCGAGCGCGAGCGCGGCATCACGATCTTCTCGTCGCAGGCCGTGCTCGACCACGGCGATACCCACGTCATGCTCGTGGATGCACCGGGGCATGTCGATTTTTCTGCCGAGGCGGAGCGCACGCTGCGCGCACTCGACTATGCGATTTTGGTTGTGGGTGCCAACGATGGCGTGCAGGGGCATACCGAAACCCTGTGGCGCCTTCTTGCGCGCTATGACATCCCGACGTTCATCTTTATCAACAAGATCGATTTGGAGAATCCCGGCCACGACGTTTTGCTGGCACAGCTTGGGCAGCGTCTTTCCGAAGGCTGCCTGGATGCCAACGAACTGTTGGCGGGCGGTGCCGCCTGGGAGGATGCTGCTGCGTTGGACGAGGCGGCACTCGAGGAGTTTCTTGAAGCGGGTGAGCTTTCTGTCGCAACGCTGTCGCGCATGGTTGCCGAGCGCAAGCTCTTTCCCTGTTTTGCCGGCTCGGCGCTCAAGAACCAAGGCGTGGACGAGCTGCTGGATGGTATATGCGCGCTGATGCGTGAACAGGCGTGGCTCCCGGAGTTTGCCGCGCGCGTCTATCGTGTCAGCCGCGGAGATCGCGGCGAGCGTTTGGCTTGGGTTAAAGTGACCGGCGGCACGCTGCACGCCAAGCAGATGATTGACGGACGTTCCGGTGCCGAGGCGTGGGAGCAGAAGGTCGATCAAGTGCGCATCTATAACGGCGAGAAGTATGAGCTTGCCCAAGAAGTTGCTGCTGGCGGTATTTGTGCCGTGACGGGTCTTGCGCACGTTCGCCCGGGGGACGCCTTGGGCGCGGAACCCGCGGGCGATACGCCCGTCATTGCGCCGGTCCTCACCTATACGGTGCTTCCGGGCGAACACGATGTCCACGCGGTGTTCAAAGCGCTGACTGAGCTGGCGGACGAAGATCCCATGCTCGGCGTAAGCTGGAATACGCATCTGGAACAGATTCACCTGCAGCTGATGGGCGCCGTGCAACTCGAGGTCGTGCAGCGGGTGTTGGCCGATCGCTTTGGCCTTTCGATTGCGTTTGAGCCCGGCGGCATTCTCTATAAGGAGACTATTTCGCAGCCGGTCGAGGGCGTGGGCCACTTTGAGCCGCTGCGCCACTATGCCGAGGTGCATTTGCGCCTGGAGCCGTTGCCGGCAGGCTCGGGCGTGCAGTTTGGCACCGTGACCTCGACCGACGAGCTCGATCTTAACTGGCAACGTCTGGCGCTCACCAACGCTATGGAGCGCGATCATCTGGGTGTGCTGACCGGCTCGCCCATCACCGATGTGCGCATTACGCTCACGGGTGGCCGCGCTCATGCCAAACACACCGAGGGCGGCGATTTCCGCCAGGCCACGTACCGTGCGATTCGCCAGGGGCTCATGCAGGCGCGTGAGGCCGGCGCGGCGATGCTGTTGGAGCCGTGGTATTGCTTTGAGCTCGAGGTGCCGGGGGAGTGCGTGGGCCGGGCGCTCTCGGATGCCACGCACATGGGTGCCGAGTACGAGCCGCCGGCGATGACGGGCGACCGGGCAAAGCTTGTGGGTCGCGTGCCGGCATCCGAGGTGCAGGATTACGCGCTGGAGGTGGCTGCCTACACGAGTGGTCGCGGGCATCTGTACCTGGAGTTCGCCGGTTATGCGGCCTGTCATGATGCCGAGCGCGTAATCGAGACGGCGGCCTATGAGCCCGAGGCCGATCTGCCCAACATGCCCGACTCGGTCTTTTGCTCTCACGGCGCCGGCTACACGGTCAAATGGTACGACGTACCCGCTGCAGCCCACGTAAAGGTCGATCCCGCCACCTTCCGCCCCTGGCGAGCAGCAGACGCCGAGTTTTTCGGCCATAGGTGATAGATGGTCAGTCTCTTTGTCGCATCCTGTTGGTATAACTCGGTATAAGTTGGTATAACTATTAACAGCGTTTGCCAATCCGAGGAGGCCGACATGAATCCAAACCCCTTTAAGCCAACGGCCGGCAAGCGGCCTCCGATACTCATCGGTCGCGAGTCGGTCATCGAAGATTTCGAGGAAGGGCTCGATAACGGCGCCGGAGCGCCGGGTAGGCTCATGCTCATTACGGGAAACCGCGGCTGCGGCAAAACGGTTCTCCTGCGGGAGCTGCAACGTCTAGCCAGCGAGCGCGGATGGGCGGTTGTCTCCGATTCCGCTTCGCTTGGCTTATGCGACCGCTTAGCCGACGCGCTTCGCTCGAATAAACCCGTTGTGACGTCAATGGAGTTCGGGCCGTCGTTTGGCCGGATGTCGGTCGAGGCGGCGCGGGCAAAGGGCGAGACGTTACGAGGGCTGGTCAACGAGCGCCTCAAGAAGCTCGGCCCAGGCAAGGGCATACTGTTTGCGATTGACGAGGCACAATCTGCGTCAATCGAGGAACTGGCGGCTCTTGCCGTTCTCTATCAGCAGGTGCTCGGAGATCAGGATGCTACGGGCCTGCCCGATAGCGACCAGTGCGGTCTTGCGCTGGTATTTGCCGGCTTGCCCAGTATGGTTGACGATCTGCTCGAAGAGCCGAGCGTGACGTTTTTGCGCCGTGCTCAGCAGCGTACGCTGGGGGCGATTTCTTTGCCCAAGGTGCGCGATTCATATATCCAGACGGTCAAAGACGCAGGCCTTTACGTTGACGCGGAGACGGCGGACCTTGCGGCACGCAAGAGTATGGGGCATCCCTACATGGTCCAGCTGGTGGGATATTACATGTGGCGCTCTGCTGTCCGGCGTGGCTCGCAGGTCATCGAAAGGCACGATGTCGAGGCTGGCCATGCGGATGCCGTCTCCGAGTTCTACGAAGCGGTTGACGCGCCTCTGTATTACGGGCTGCGCAGCCCTCAGCGTCTCTTTATCGAGGCCATGGCGGTTGACGTGGACAAGCTGACGCGCATGGCGGACATCATTGAGCGCTGCGACCGCACCCAAAGCTGGGCGAGCAAATATCGCGCAAGCCTGATTCGCGAGCGCGTCATCGAGGCCGCCGGATACGGTCTCGTCCGGTTTACCGTGCCCATGCTGGGCGAGTACATCCGCGACCGCGTTTTATGGCACGAGTAGGGTGATAAAGGTGACGGAACAGAAGATGAGCCCGCAAGCTATCGAGGTGCGCGGTGCGCGCGTACACAACCTTAAGGACATCAATATCGATATTCCGCTGGGAAAGCTCGTGGGTATTGCCGGCGTGTCGGGGTCGGGCAAGAGCTCGCTGGCGCTGGGAGTTCTTTATGCCGAGGGCTCGCGCCGTTACCTGGAGGCGCTCAGCACCTATACCCGCCGACGGCTCACCCAGGCCGAGCACGCTCAGGTGGATGAAGTGCTGCACGTGCCGGCGGCGCTCGCGTTGCATCAGCGCCCTAGTGTGCCAGGCGTACGCTCGACCTTTGGCACCATGACCGAGCTCAACAACAGCCTGCG
>CAKUHM010000189.1 GCA_934655835.1 uncultured Collinsella sp.
CGTCCGGAGCCTCGCCCTCGCTATACCACCATTCAAAGTTATCGATATCCATACGGGGCGCCCCTTAAGCCTCGCAAATAAACACTTGCTAGCCTTATACCCTCAGACAGCACGAGAGCTCGCCGGCGCGGACACGAAAACCGTCCCAACATTCGACGGTTTTCCTCGATTTCGAGTTTTTCATCGAATGTTGAGACGGTTTGGCAGTGATCACATCGCGAGGGCCATGCGGATGGTTGGGCCGCTGAGGGCCTCGCGGAGCCAGGGGGCCAGCTGCTCGGGATGGCCCTGCAGGTAGCCTTTGAGCTCGGACAGGGCCACACGGCGTACTTCCGAGATTTCCTCTTGGTTGATATGCAGCTCGCCCGGCTCAACACGGGCCGCGAACACCTCACACCATTCGCACTCGCAGCGGCCGTCGCCGTGGTCCTCGCGGTACACCACGTGGCCCAGGTGCTTGAGCTCGCCAGGCTCGCGCATGATGCCGAGCTCTTCGCCGATGCGGCGCGCCGTCGCGGCCGCAACGTCCTCCCCCGGAAGCGGATGGCCGGCGCAGCTATCGGCCAGAACCCCACCCCACAAGCGCTTGAGCGGACTGCGGCGGCAGAGCAGCAGGCGCGCATCCTCGCCCTGGCCCTCGACCAGAAGCGTCAGAAATGCTTGATGCAGGATACCCTCGCCGGTATGTGCCTCGATGCGGTCGACGGGGCCGAGCGTCTTGCCGGTCGCGGCATCGACCGCCACGACTTCGGCGCCCACACCGCCCTCGTCCCAGCCGGCACGCAAGATGCGGGCCGCGGTTTCTTCGAGCGCGGCGATGAGCTCCTTGGTGGTGTCGAGTACGCGCCGCAGATCGTCCTTGCTCGCCTGCTCAACATGAAAGCCCGTGTTCGCGGTTACCGGCACGCCAAAGCGTGTGGCGAGCGCGGCCGCAATGTCGTGCGCCGGGATCTCGTCGCGATGGCACGGAACGGCAAGGATGCTCACGGTCGCCGTACGACCAGGCTCGGGGCGCGGAATGGCCTGCGCCGTGGCACCCAGGTGCGCGAACTCCGGCGAGCAGGCGTACACCACCATGCCCCGCGGCGTCACCGTCAGCTGGGCCTCGAGCGCAAACTTGCCTTCGCCCACTGCAACCTTTGTCGTGTGCATACCCATGGGATCTCCTGTCGCCCGCGGTTTACTCGAGACCATCTTCGCCCGTATTGCGACTATACAGGCAAGCGCAGAATGTGACAAAGGCGCTGCTTCTTGTCGTATTCTGCTAGAGTTGCAGAGACTGAATCTAGCTCATATAACGCAACATGGGAGCAACCGCCTTGACCACAGCAACCTCGTCCACAACAGCATCAACCGCTGCCGCGCTTTCACCCGCGCGCACCAACCTCTGCCTGGCGCTGCTCGTGTTGTTGGGCTTTTCGCTCGGTTGCTCGGAGTTCGTGGTCATCGGTATCGAGAGCGACCTGGCGACGGAGCTCGGCATCTCACTTGCCACCGCGGGCCAGCTCATCAGCGTGTTTGCACTCGTTTACGCCATCGCGACGCCGGTGCTCGCGCTCAGCACGGGACGTTTCCGCCGCTACCAGCTGCTCGTGTGCTACAGCATTGTCTTTATTCTCGGCAATCTGGTCATGGCGCTGGCACCCAACTTTCAGGTGCTGTTTGCCTCGCGCATCATCTTGGGCTCCGTCTCGGGCGCGCTGCTCGCCGTGGGCGTGACGTATATCCCCGAGCTGCTTTCTCCGCAGAAGACCTCACTCGCCATCTCGGTTGTGTACGGCGCGTTTTCCGTAGCGATGGTCTTTGTGACCTCGATCGGCAAGTTTGTGGCCGACACGCTCGATTGGCACGTTGCCATGTACGGCACGCTGACCTTTGCCGTCCTGATCTGCGCCGCGCTCGTGGCGTTTATGCCGCGCGCTGGGCAAACCGACGAGCCCGCCACCTTCCACGAGCAGGCGGGGCTGCTGCGCGAACCGAGCATCATCACCGGCATGCTCATCTTCTTGTTTGGCGTGGGTTCGGTCTACGTGTTCTACGGCTACGTGACGCCCTATCTGGAGCAGGTGCTGGGTATGGGCACGGTCGAGGCCAGCACCACGCTTATGGCGTATGGCGTGTTCTGCCTGATCTCGAACATCCTGGGCGGATGGATCGACGCGCGTTTTGGCATGAAGGCACTGCTGGTTACGTTTGTGCTGCAGGCGGCGGCACTGCTTGGGCTGTTTGTCGTTGGCGGCGCCATGCCGCTCGCGCTCGTCTTTGTCTTTAGCCTAGCGATGCTCATGTACCTGTTCTCGGTCTCGTGCATCACGCACTTTATGGATGTGGCGCGCAGCCGTCATCCCAAATCGATGGTGCTCGCGAGCTCGGTGGAGCCCATGGCGTTTAACGTCGGCATTTCGTTTGGCACCGCAGTGGGCGGCACCGTGGTAGGTAGTATTGGCATCGCCTACGTGGGCGCGGTCGGTGCCGCCTTCTCGCTTGTGGCCTGGGCGCTCACGCTGGTGACGATTAAGCTGGCTCGCTGGGAGCGCAAACGCCACGCAGCACAATCAACGATGCAGGCATAAGAGCAGGATCGGGGCAGGCGCAGGTGCAACGCAGGATGGCGAGCAACCGGTGAAAACCGCCCCATACGAGTAGTGTTTATCCGCCTGCAAGCTCCGGCAGTGCAATTTCGTGTACTTCAGATACACGCTTTTCCATAATTTCGTGTATTTTAAGTACACGAAATCGTACTAAACTATGTATCTGAAGTACACGAAATCGGAAAGGCGGCCCCATGCGCAGATCAATCGAATCCGTTATCGAATCATGGGCGACAAAGGACGCCTCACGCCCCCTCCTCATCCGTGGTGCGCGACGCGTGGGCAAAACATACGCCGCCGAGGAAATCGGCAGGCGAATCGCCGGCGATGCATTCGTCAAACTCGACTTTCAGACCGATCTTGAGCTGATTGCCCCGCTGTTCGACTGCCCCACCGACGACGTAGACACCATCGTGGCGCGAATCTCAGACTATAAACGCACCCCCATTCGCAAGGAAACCGCATTCATCCTGTTTGACGAGGTGCAGCTCTGCGAACGCGCGCTCAACTCGCTTCGCTTTTTCTCGGGTTCGGGCTGGCGCATATGCGCGACCGGCAGTCAGCTCGGCGTCGCCACGCGCAAGCGTAAGTTGCCTTTTCCCAGCGGCGTCCGCCAAGAGACCATGTATCCTATGTCGTTCGAGGAGTTTCTCTGGGCACTCGATGAGGAGCAGATGGCGGATGCCATTCGCACCCACGCCGGCACACTCGAGACCTACGCTGCGCACCAAGCCGCGCTCAACCTGTTTCATCGATACCAGATCGTGGGCGGCATGCCCGCCGCCGTCAACGCATATCGCAAGACGTTGTCCATCGAAGACGCGCGCGTCGAGCAGCGCGAAATCGACGAGACCTACACCGCCGATATGACCGACCCCGAAAACGG
>CAKUHM010000190.1 GCA_934655835.1 uncultured Collinsella sp.
ATGCGCGCGTTGAGGTCGGCAATCGAGAACACGGCCAGGTTGGCGTCGGGCACCACCACGCCCTGCGGCAGGGCGGCGTCCACAAAGGTCACGCGCCCGCGCGAGATGGTGGGCACGGCGGCGCCGGCAGCGGCCTGGGCGGCACCGGCCTCAAGCGAGCGGGCGTTGAGCGCGTCGGCCTTGCGCTCACGGATTGCAGCATGAGCATCTTGGCGGGCAGTGCGATCGGCAGAGTCCGCCGCCGCCACGCGCACACGGTCGCCGATAAGGCCCGCGTTTTCGGGCGCCGCGGTCAACGACTCCTCAAAGGTAATGCCCTCGTCGCCAAAGGTGAGCTCCATCGATTCGCGCGCGCCGCGGTCGGGAATGGCGAACACGCAGGCATAGCGCTTGCCCACGACCTCCTGGATACGCGTCATAAAGCGATTGTCCGAGCCCGCGATAGCCGGCTGCTCGATCTTAAGCTCGGCCGTCACCGCACCACCGGCGCGGATAAGGCTCACATAATTCAGGCGCTGCTGAGCACCAAAGTCGAGCTGCTGGGCGCGCACGTACAGGCCGTCCAGACGGTCGACCCCCGCCTCGCCGGCACGGGCCTCGATGTCCTCGTAGGAGCGTAGGCAGTCGTCGAACAGCGAGCGCGGCTCGGACAGGACCACGAGCGCCTTGCCGCTCACATGCGCCAGCGGGCTCACGGTCTGGCCGTACATCACCGGCAAAAAGCGGTCGAGCTCGGGCGTGACGATGCGCGCATCCACCATCTCGAGCAGCGCGGCCAGCTTGCTGTCGCTCTGACTGGCGCGATAGAGCGCCACGTGCATGTTATGGACGGCCTCGTCGGTGAGTGCCAACTCGCGACAGGGGAAGATCTCGATGCTGTCCTCGTTGCCGATGGTTTGGCCCGTGGAGCTCACCATGCGGCGAATGCGATCGATCTCGTCGCCGAAGAACTCAATACGCACGGGCGCTTTTTCCTGCGCGGGGAACACCTCGACGGTGTCGCCGTGCACGCGGAACAGACCAGGCGCGTCGGCAGCGCCGGCATTGGTGTAGCCCATGCCCACCAGGCGCTGCGGCACCTCGTCAAAGGGAATCTCCTCGCCCACCGCAAAGGTGGTGGACTCCCAGTAGCGGCTCTCGACCGGCGGCACGCAACGCAGCAGCGCGCGGGCCGAGGCGACCATGATGCAGTTGTCGCCGCGCACGATGCGCCCCAGCGCCTCGCAGCGTTGGGCCACCACGGCATCGTCGGGCGCCTGCTCGCGCCATGGATAGTCCTTGCGCTCGGGAAAGCGACACACGTGCGCCAGGCCCACATAGGCGGCCAGGCTGCGCGCGGCGCGATCGGCCGCGTCCTCGCCGCTCACGATATAGACCGTGGGGCGCGGGCGACGCGCAAACTGGGCGGCAGCCATAAGCGTGCGACCCGACTGCGACACGGCCAGCGTCACGTCCTCGCCGGCATCGAGTCCAGCCTCGACGGTCTGCAGCGCCTCGGCAGTGTAGAGCTGCGCAGCTATACGGTGAATGAGCATGCTGTTCCTCCGGCATCGCAACGCCAAAAGCCCGCCGGGGCAAGCTCGGCGGGTCGTTCGTCAAATTCGTTGCCTGTCATGGTAGCGCATGGAGAGAACTCCGGCTCAAGGGCAAACCCGGCCCCGCAAAAAACGCCAGACGAAGATGCGTTCCGCCCTACCCCGCTACGCGCACGCTGGGGCACAAATCTGCCAGCGGACACTCGTCGCACTTGGGTTTGCGGGCGTCGCAGATCTCGCGACCGAAGGTAATCCACTGATGGTTGACCGACTCCCAATACTCGTGCGGCAAAATCTTGAGCAGATCCTGCTCGGTCTTGAGTGGCTCCTTGGCATGCGTCTTGGGACTCAGCATCAGGCGGTGCGCAATGCGGTTGACGTGCGTATCCACTGCGATGCCTTCCACGATGCCGTACCCCACGTTGAGCACGATGTTCGCCGTCTTGCGCCCCACGCCCGGCAGCTTGACAAGCTCCTTCATGTCGGCCGGTACCTCGCCGCCGTAGTCGGCAACGATCATCTGCGCGGCCTCCACGGCATGCTTGGCTTTGCTCTTGTAGAAGCCGAGTGACTTGATGGTGTCTGCCACGTCAGCCACGCTCGCCCCGGCCATGGCCTCGGGCGTGGGCCACTGGGCAAACAGCCGCGGCGTCACCTTGTTGACCTGCGCGTCGGTCGTTTGCGCCGAGAGTAGCACCGCGATCAGCAGGCGGAAGGGATTCTCGTGGTCCAAAAAGCACTCGACCGGGCCATAGCGACGGTTGAGGCGCTCACACACCTCGATGGCGCGCTCGCGCTTGGCAGCATTGGTCTCGCGTGGCATAACGACTCCTCGGCTCAACGGCACAATAAACTTATGGGCACAATTGTCCCACGTCCGAGACGCTTACGCCTCCAAGAATGCGCCGGTCTGACGGCTCCACAGGCTCGCGTACTCGCCACCCGCCTCGACGAGCTGCGCATGCGTGCCGTCCTCGACAATCTCGCCATCGGCCAGCACCACAATGCGGTCGAGCGCCGCCACGGTGGACAGGCGGTGCGCCACCACAATGGAGGTGCGCCCGCGCATCAGGTTCTCGAGCGCCTCCTGCACCAGCGCCTCGGACTCGCTGTCGAGGGCAGAGGTCGCCTCGTCGAGCACTAGAATCGGCGCGTCGGTTAGGATGGCACGGGCGATAGCCACGCGCTGACGCTGGCCGCCCGAGAGCTTGACGCCGCGCTCGCCCACCATGGTGTCAAAGCCACGGGGCAAGCGGTCGATAAACTCCAGGGCATTGGCCAGACGAGCGGCCTCGCGAATCTGCTCGTCGGTGGCGTCGGGGCGTCCGTAGGCAATGTTCTCGCGGATGGAACGGTGGAACAGCAGTGCCTCCTGCGGCACGTAGGCAACCTGGCGGCGCAGACTCTGCTGCGTGCAACGCGATACATCTTGGCCATCGACGAGCACGCGGCCGCCCTGCACATCGTCCAGACGCAGCAGCAACTTGGTGAGCGTCGTCTTACCCGAGCCCGATTTGCCCACCAGGCCCACGCGCTGACCCGCGGCAACATGGAGCGTCAGGTCGTCGAACACGCTCTCACCCGCCGCGGCATCACGGTAGGCAAAGCTCAGGTGCTCAAAATCAATCGCGCCCTCGCGCACTTTAAGCTCGGGGGCATTCGGGTCGTCTGCCACCAGGCGCGGCTCGTCCAGCACGCGCGTCATCTCTGCCGCGTCGCCCAGCGCGCGGTTGATACGCTGCATCATGGAGCTCACGTAGTTCAGGCGCATGGTGAGGTTGTACGTGTAGGTAAAAATCATGACGAGCGAACCGGCCGAGATGCCAAACCACGCGTTGCCGCCCGCCACGAACACACTCACCACGGCCATGGTGATGACGATGAGACCCGAGGTCGTAAAGTTGCGCTGCATCAT
>CAKUHM010000191.1 GCA_934655835.1 uncultured Collinsella sp.
GTTGACACCGAGCTTCTGGCACTCGGACTCGATCAGAGCAAGCTCGGCCTCGGTGTCCGTCGGGAAGCGGTTGATGGCAACCACGCAGGGCAGGCCGTACACGTTCTGAATGTTATCGACGTGACGCAGCAGATTGGGCATGCCAGCCTTGAGGGCCTCGAGGTTCTCCTCATTGAGGTCGGCCTTGGCGACACCGCCGTTGTACTTAAGCGCGCGGGCAGTGGCAACGACCACGACGGCGCTGGGGCGAACGCCCGTCATGCGGCACTTGATATCGAGGAACTTCTCGGCACCCAGGTCGGCGCCAAAGCCGGCCTCGGTAATGGCGACATCGCCAAAGCGCATGGCCATGCGGGTAGCCATGATAGAGTTGCAGCCGTGGGCAATGTTGGCGAAGGGACCGCCGTGGACAAACGCAGGCGTACCCTCGAGCGTCTGAACCAGGTTGGGCTTGAGCGCGTCCTTAAGCAACGCGGCCATGGCACCCTGGGCCTTAAGGTCGCGGGCACGGACGGGCTCGCCGGCAAAGCTGTAGCCGACGACGATCTCGCCCAGGCGCTCCTTGAGGTCGTTAATGCTCGTAGACAGGCACAGGATTGCCATGACCTCGGAGGCGACGGTGATATCGAAGCCGTCCTCGCGCGGCACGCCCTGGGCCTTACCGCCAATGCCGTCGATGACGTGGCGCAGCTGACGGTCGTTCATATCGACGACGCGCTTCCAAGTGATGCGCTTAACGTCAATACCGAGTTGATTGCCCTGCTGGATGTGGTTATCAAGCATGGCGGCCAGCAGGTTGTTGGCAGCACCGATGGCATGGAAGTCGCCGGTAAAGTGCAGGTTGATGTCCTCCATGGGGATGACCTGAGCCCAACCGCCGCCGGCGGCACCGCCCTTCACGCCAAAGACGGGGCCGAGCGAAGGCTCGCGCAGGGCCACGGCGCTCTTAACGCCGCGACGGCGCAGGCCGTCGGCCAGACCGATGGTCGTGGTAGTCTTGCCCTCGCCTGCGGGCGTGGGGTTGATAGCGGTCACGAGGACAAGCTTGGCCTGGTGATCAGTTGGCTCGTTGAGCAGGGAATAGTCGACCTTTGCCTTATCAAAGCCGTACGGAATCAGATGCTTAACGTCGACGCCGGCGTTCTTGGCCACCTCGGTAATAGGCAGCGGCGTGACAGAACGTGCGATTTCGATGTCAGTAGGCATGGGCGGTCCTTTCGTTACCGAATGAGAAAAAGACCAATTCAGCATAGCACGGGCGCGCAATAGTAAAACACCCATAACCGATGAACGGCGATATGTTTACCCGATGCCCAGCGATAGCCCAACAGCCCGCCAAAATAAAGCGCCCTAAACGGTAGGTTCAATCCCCAGGTGCTCAAAGGTGCGAAGGGTTGCCTGACGGCCCTGCGGCGTACGAATCATCAACCCGCACTGCAGCAGATAGGGCTCATAGACATCCTCGAGCGTGCCCGGGTCCTCGCCCACCGCGCTGGCAAGGGTCGTAAGTCCCACGGCACGACCGGAGAACGTCTTAGCGAGCGTCTCCAAAATGCGAATGTCCATCCAGTCCAGGCCAAGCTCATCGATCTCGAAGAACTCGAGCGCCTGGCGGCAAATGTCCAGCTCGATGGGACCGTTGCCGCGCACCTGTGCATAGTCGCGCACGCGCTTGAGCAGGCGGTTGGCAAGACGTGGCGTACCGCGCGAACGCGAGCCGATCTCGAGTGCACTGGGATGGTCGATCGTCACGCCCAGAATAGTCGCCGAGCGCGTCACAATCTGCGCGAGCTCCTCGACCGTGTAGTAATCCAGGCGATATGAAATGCCAAAGCGGTCGCGCAACGGGCCGGTCAACATGCCTGAGCGGGTCGTTGCCGCTACCAGCGTAAACTTGGGAATATCCAGGCGAATCGAGCGCGCCGCCGGACCCTTGCCAATCACGATATCGAGGGCAAAGTCCTCCATCGCGGGGTACAGGACCTCCTCGACCGAACGGTTGAGGCGGTGGATCTCGTCGATAAACAGCACATCACCCGGCTGCAAGTTAGTAAGGATGGCTGCCAGGTCGCCGGTGCGCGCGATGGCAGGGCCACTCGTGGTCTTAATCTGAGCGCCCAGCTCGTTGGCGATAACCGTAGCCAGCGTGGTCTTGCCCAGACCCGGAGGGCCCGAGAAGATCACGTGGTCGAGCGTCTCGCCACGGCTCTGCGCCGCTTCGATCAACACGCGCAGGCTCTGCTTGATATGCTCCTGGCCGCAGTAATCGTCCAAGCGCTGGGGGCGCAAAGTGCGATCGACGTCGAGGTCCTCGGGCGTCAGCTCCGAGCCCACCATGCGCTCGCCGTGCGCCATGGATGCCGCCGGCGAGTTGCCGGGCGTCGCCCACAGGTCCTGAGAGTCATCGGCTTCCCACATCACGCATCCATTCCGAGTCGCTTAAGCGCCGCGCCGAGCAAATCCTCGACACGCATATTCTGCCCATCATACCCGCTCAGGGCAACATCGGTCTCCTGCGGGCTAAAGCCCATGGAAAGGAGTGCCGCGCGGGCGTCATCGATCGCCGAAGGAGCGGCGGCGGGAACCGGCATCGCAACCTGGCCGGGAATCACGTCGACCGGCACAAAGCCCTTGTCCTTGGCAAAGGTGCTCTTGAGCTCCAGGATCAGACGCTGGGCGGTCTTTTTGCCCACACCGGGCACCTTGGCCATGCCCTTGTCGTCCTCAGCCATCACCAGTGAATACAGCTGTCCCACGGTATAGGTGGAGAGCACGGCGAGCGCCAGGCGCGGACCGACGCCCGAGACGGACACGAGCCGGTCGAACATCGTGCGCTCATCCTTTGAGGAAAAACCGAAAAGTGTCATGGCGTCCTCGCGCACCTGCATACGCGTGTAGAGGCGGACCTCGCCGCCGGGCGTCGGCAACGTGGCCGCAGTGCTACCCGAGATGCCGAGTTCAAAGCCAACGCCCGACACGTCGACGACGGCCGAGCTCATCGTGGCCTCGACAAGCGTTCCATGGAGCTGGGAAATCATCAGTATCCGGTTCCTCTCTGTTGATAGAACTCGCCACCGGTAAGGGCACGGGTGCGGCTGAGGTTTACGTGGCAGATGGCGCAAGCCAGGGCATCGGCGGCATGGTCGGGATGCGGGTCGTGGTCGAGCTGCGTGAGCGTACGAACCATATACGCGACCTGCCGTTTGTCCGCGGCTCCGGTGCCCACAACAGCCTGCTTAATCTGCATAGGCGTGTACTCGCCAATCTCGAGCGCGCATTCCGAAAGCGCCACGAGCGCGGCACCGCGGGCATGCGCCGTAGGGATGGCCGAGCGAACGTTGGCGCCAAAGTAAATGCTCTCGATAGCAGCGGTATCGGGTCGATAACGCTCCACGACGCCCTTGAGGTCGCGGGCGATATGCGACAGGCGCACCGCGAGCGG
>CAKUHM010000192.1 GCA_934655835.1 uncultured Collinsella sp.
CGCCATGCTCATCGCCGGCGTGGCCGTGGCGACCGCGCTCATGCCGCCCCTGTGCGCGGCGGGTTATGGCATTGCCATCGCGAGCGGGTCGCTGTTCCTTTCAGCCCTCTACGAGTTTGGCATCAACGTCGTCTTTATCGCGCTGGCGGCCGAAGCCGTATTGCTTCTTTTACGTGTACCGCTCAAGCGCGACCTCAACGGCGACGGCATCGTGACCGCCGAGGAAAATGCCGAGGTCGATGAGCTGTCACGCAAGGTGCGCCGCCGCATTATTGTGGGCACGGTGATCTTTGCCATCCCCTGCATCGTTATGACCGCGGGGTCTATTGGCTCGGCGCAGGCCGGCGTGCAGGACGGCTACGGCGTCACCGAGACCACGCGCGAGCTTGCGGCGGTGCTGCCAGGCTTTAAGGATTACACCGTCGCCGTCGAGACCTCGGCTACCGAAGGCGACGAGGAGGGTATCGTCGAGCGCGAGATTGTCGCCCATGTGGCGACAAGCGAGACGCTTGGGGCGCACGACCGCCGCGTTGCCCGCAAGCTCATCGACCTCAATGTGCCCGAACTCGATCGCGTGGAGTTCGATGTGCAGTGATGCCGGCGCGGGATGAGCGCTCGCACGTACGCAAGCTACGACGAGGCGCAGACGAGATGCGGATACGAGCAAATTGCGGGGTGCGGTTCACACCCGCGCCCCGCTCGCCGTTTTATTGCCGTGAATCAGACGTCCGCATCGACATCGCCAGACTCCACCGTAAACGCCGGATCGGTGCTCACCAGATAAAACCGGGTCACTTTGCTATCTCTAAATAGATAGAGCTGGCCCTGCTCGCGTCGGCGTGACACATACGCCACATGGACCGTACCGAATTCTTCGCCGTTTTCCTTCTTTAATATCAGGATGTTGGGGTCATCCGTACGCTTAAACTGCCCGTCTGTGCAGATTCCGTCTTGGTCGACCAGCTGCCATCGACAGTTGTCCTCCTCAAGAAAAGCCAGGGTTTCCCGACTCGTTTTGTCATCCCGATAGAAACCATCAATGGCAAACCCTTCGGAAGCGCATTCCTGGATATAGGACGTTTCTCGGCTTATAGCAAACAGCCCCGTAGCGCCCAGGAGCACAGCCAGGCAAACCACTGCAAGGGTTATCGAGATAGTACGGCGGCCCATATTAACCAGCCCGATACTTGTTTAACGGAGCGCGAAACATACTTGGCACCTCCGATATCAGAGCAAACGTCACCCGCAGCCCGGCGGCAGTCATATGTTTCCAACATCAAACCATATGACAACCACTCGCGAGAGGGGTATCGGCGAACGGTGCATTTTTGCGCTCCATTGGTCAAACGTCAACGCACGCTACAGCTCTTGCCCGATCAATTCAGATTTTGTCGCATACTACCGTAGATCCCCAACGCTTCCACCCCCCCCCGAATTATTCGGGGCAGCCGCGATAGCGCTCAATCCAGTCCACGGCAAAGTCGACAAGCTCGCGCTGGCGCATAAAGCGGATCATACCGTTACCGAGAGGCACCGTGCGCACCGAGCATTCACGCTCAAAAGCAGCGCCGATTTCATCGAAATCCTCGCCATCGACAAAGAGCGTACGGTATTCCTTCCATACGCGTCGACCGTTTTCCACAATCGCACTGTGCTCCACACAGTCGTGCTTGCCAGGGTATTCCGCACGGGCGTCGGCCAAATGCAGCGACGTATTCTTGTCGTAGCCCACGCCCACAAGCAGCACGTAGCCGTCCAAATCGTACAGGCGCGCGATGGGCGATCCGTCGCCAAAGATGTTGCTCAGGTCGTGGTTTTCCGTCAAGAATTGAGCATGCCGGCCGTTTGCCGCCACCGAGCGCGCCGGATGGTCGCTTCTATGCGTACCCGGCCACGTGCGAAACATCTCGGCCACAGCCCCCATCGTATTGGTAGGCGTAATGCGCTTGTCATAGGCAGGCCAGTTATCGCGAATCAACTGCCACCATTCTTGAGGTTCCCGCCAATGGACACCACTCTCGGGGTCCAAGTTTTTCCATGATTGCGTCGGCATCATGATGGTACCGGTCTCGCCCACCATCTGGAGCAGCGCCTCGATTACCGGCTGTGCGCCGCCGCACACATATCCAAGCGCGCTGAGCGAGCAATGGACCATAACCGTCTGCCCTGCGCACATACCGACAGCGGAAAGCGCGTCGAGGATATCCTGCTTAAGCACGATTTGCCGATCCATTACCGTTTCCCCTCTATCCCCGCACATCAGTTTCTTTTGCGTCATGCGCCGAAATGGCACACAGGCCATGCGGCGCATGACGCTGCAAATGATACGTTTCCTAATGTTGCCGAGGGATCATTATTTAGTACTTGAAGAAGCCCTCGCCCGAGCTTTCGCCCAGCTTACCTTCGTCGAGCATTTTCTTGAGGACGGACGCCATGGCCTTAAAGTTGTAGGGCATCATCATCTTTTTGAGCAGCGGGCTCACCAGGCCCGGGACCTTCTGATACTGCATAACGATGTTGTACGCCGTCTGGATGCCCACGGTGTCGAATACGCGGAACGGACCCTTGGGGGCGCCAGTGCCACGCGTCCATGCGAGGTCGATGCTCTTGGGATCGCTCACGCCCGAGACATACAGGTCAAGACCCGAAAGCAGCCACGGCACCAGCATGGAATTGAGCAGGTAGCCGTTCTTTTCCTTGTTGACGGGCAGGGCAAGCATGCGAATATCGTTGGCAAAGTCGACGAGCTCATCGAAATAGCGCTTGTCGGTTTGGTCCTGTGCCATGACCTCGGTCATGTTGTTCTTCCAGATGGAGTTGGCAAAGTGCAACGACAGGTACTTCTCGGGGCGGCCGGTGTACTTGGCAAAGGTACTCGGCAGCAACGTGGAGGAGTTGGTCACGACGACGGTCTTTTGCGGGAGTACCGGGGCGAGCTTCTTGTAGAAGTCGATCTTTGCCTGGGTGTCCTCGGCCATAGACTCGATGACCAGGTCGGCGTCGGCCACGGCAGCTGCAAGGTCGAGCTCCAGCTTGAGCGTGGAGTAGGCACGCTCGACGGCGGCGAGCGCCGCGTCCTTGTCAAAGGGTTTTTCGCTATCGGCAATGCCGGCGCACCACTCGCCCGTGCCGTCCGCCATGCCCTCGATTGCCGCGATGTACTCCTCGCGGACATGATCGATCTTGGGCTGGGTGCGGCCGATGCTGCCCTCGCTGCGCAGCCAAATCGTTACGTCAAAGCCGCAGTAGGCAGCCTGGAAGGCAATCTGGCTTCCCAGCACGCCGCCACCGGCAACGCAAACGGTTTTGTAGCTCATAGGAACAGTCCTCTCTTACGTAATTCCATAGATGTGCATTTATTCAACCGTAAGTAGATTGCGCGCCGAAGGTGGGTTCCCTAAACGGACGGTATTTGACGGCGAACGGCTACATC
>CAKUHM010000193.1 GCA_934655835.1 uncultured Collinsella sp.
GTGCGACGGCCCCGTGTACATGCGCTTTGCCCGTCTGGCCTCGCCGGTCATCAACGACCCCGAGACCTACAAGTTCGAGGTGGGTAAGGGCATCGTCATGCGCGAGGGCGCCGACGTCACCATCATCGCCTGCGGCCTGATGGTCGGCGAGGCCCTCGATGCCGCCGAGCAGCTCGCTGCCGAGGGCATCGATGCCGAGGTCATCAACATGCACACCATCAAGCCCATCGACGCCGACCTGATCGTCAAGAGCGCTACCAAGACCGGTCACGTCGTGACCGTCGAGGAACACTCCGTGATCGGTGGCCTGGGCAGCGCCGTCGCCGACGTGCTCTGCGAGCAGTGCCCGACGCCGCTCAAGAAGATCGGCGTCAACGACACCTTCGGCGAGTCCGGCCCGGGTGCCGAGCTCCTGCACAAGTACGGCCTGGACGCCGCCAACATCGTGGCAACCACCAAGGAGTTCTTGGCGTAAGGCGGTCTGCTTTGGCCTTAACTTGAGAGCCGCTTCCGCATTGGGCAATGAACAAGCCGGGGCGCCTTCCATATGGAGGGCACTCCGGCTTTGTGTTTGGAGACGGCAGGGAAAGAAGCTAGAGAGGTTTTACGGTCGGGGCCAGGGCGCAGTTGCGCAACATTCAGCCCTAAACCCTAACAGCCAGAGGCGAATCGGAGAGGATTTCGCCCTGAAATGCGATGGCATGCATCCACTCGAAGGCTCGCTGATTCACGCATCCTTGGCGGCAACGGCCCTCCTTGACATCATCAGGCAACCTGATGGCGTTTGAACGTCCTTATCGCGAGAGCAATGCCCGTCGCGAAAAGCAGGAGGTAGAAAGCGGCGAGGAACACGGGCAGCTCGACCACGACAGGGCCTATGGCATACGAGACCATGCCGAAGAGGTTGAGGGGGTTCAGTGCGTCGTAGGGGAACAGGTAGATGATGCGGTTCGCGATGCTGCTCGTCATCGTCGGCACGAAGATCGGAATCAAGATGAGAGCGACGCCGACTGCGAGGATTCCCATGGGGCTGTCTATCTTGGCTGACAGTGCGAGCACTATCCCAAGGAGGGCGAGGGTTGCGAGATACCCGACGAGGCAGCATATGAGGGCGGCGGCTGACAGGCTTATGCCGTAGGTGCATGTGATGTTGTAGATCTGGATGGGTAGACCTGCGCCGTCGGCTCCGTAGAAGACGAGCGTTATTGCCAGGAAGACGAGTGTGAAGACCCAGTATATGGCGCTTGCCGCGATCATAGAGGCCGCCGCCTTCGCGCGCCCGAGCCTTGATTTGCCGAACTTGGTGGACAGCAGGATGGCGTCGGTTTTGGCCCGGTACTCCCCGTTGAACACCGATGCGCACGTTATCACGACTGCGAGCATCGCGAATATGAGGAACTGGGCGAGGTTGAGGAACTCCGCCCACCCTCCTGCGTATCCGTACTCGATGGGCGTGTGCACACCTTGCGCCTTCTCGCTCCAGAACGCCCTCTCCTCGTCGTTGTACGAGAGGGCCCCGTTCGCGTGGAGCTCGGAGACTATCTTCGAGCGGACTTGTCCGTAGAGGTCGACGGTGCCAGTCGTGTCGATAGTGGCTACCGCGGACACGGGCATCTGGTTGTCTTGCATCCAAGGGCTTGTCAGCAGCGCCATAAGGGAGCCGTTCTTCGCTCTGAACTCCCAGTACTCGTCCGCCTTTTCCCCGTAGGGCTTTCTGTCCATTCTGTACTCTTCCTTGACCTCGCCGTCCGGACCGACGAACTCCTTGAACTCGCGGAGCGCCTCGGTGGCCTTCTTGTCGGTGATGGGGCCTGCGAGCGCTTCCGCGTTTGCCTTTATCTGGGCGATGGCGGCAGTGCCCTCGAATTCGGTGCCCATCTCCTTGGGTTCGAGGGCGTACTGGGACGTTACGTAGAAGAAGGCTATGACCGCGACCAACACCAGGACGGCTGCTATAGAGACCTGCGAGACGCGCCTTGAGAGCATCTTCTTGAGCTCGTATCTGATGAGGCTACCCACGGTGCGCTCCTTTCCTGCGTGCGATTGCGTCCTGCCCCACTTCCGCTTTCGTTTGCGAAACCGGCAGGCACCCGGACTGCTCTTGGAAGAGGTAGAGGTAGACGTCCTCCAGCGTCGGCTCCACGGCGCGCGCACTCGGATGCGGACGCTGCTGCGCCACCACGCGAACGATGGCAGAGCCGTCCTGGGCGTAGTGGATGTTGCCCACCGTGAGCGATGCCGACATGGCGTCTGCCTCCCTCGGGGCGACAGCGCACTCCCAGACGCATCCCCTGATGTCCCCCGTGATCTCTTCGACCGTGCCCGTCGTGATGATGCCGCCAGCGCGCATCACGAGAATCTCGTCGGCGATGTACTCCACGTCCGAGACGATGTGCGTGGAGAGGATGACGATCTTGTCTTGGGCGAGAGAGGATATGAGGTTGCGGAAGCGGACGCGCTCCTTGGGGTCGAGCCCCGCGGTGGGCTCGTCGAGCACGAGGACGGACGGGTCGTTGAGCACCGCCTGGGCGATGCCGAGCCGCTGCTTCATGCCGCCGGAGAAGGTCTTGACCTTCCGCTTTGCGGCCTCTGCGAGGCCGACAACGCCCAAGAGTTCGCGCGTGCGCACTTTCGCCTGCTGCGCGGTGAGCCCCTTGAGCGATGCCAGGTACATTATGAAGTCGCAAGCCGTGAAATCCGGGTAGTAGCCGAAGTCCTGGGGCAGGTACCCGAGGCGCGCCCGATAGCCGTCGCCAAGCTGGTCTATGGGGGTGCCCCCGAACAGCACGCTTCCCGATGTCGGCCTCATGACGTCGCATATCATGCGCATGAGCGTGGTCTTGCCCGCGCCGTTGGCCCCGAGTAGGCCGTAGACGCCGGGCGTGAAGCTGAAGCTCACGCGATCGACAGCGATATGGCTGCCGAACTGCTTGGTGAGCCTGTCGAGCCTGAGTTCCATGTTCGTTCCTTGTCCTTCGTTCGATGTTGCAGATAAGCAGGAGGAGAGCTAGAGCGCCGTCTTTGACAGGTGTGGCGAGAGGCCGCCCGAGACGCAGCGCATGAGCCTTGACGCCTCCAGGGCGGCGAGCGCCATGGAGGCCATGAGCGCCGCGACCCATACGGCGAGAGACGCACCCTCGTACCAGAGGGGGAACGTCGCGCTCAGCAGCCAGAGCGCCGCGAGTACGGACATCGCGGGAGCGACGCTGGCGACGAGCGAGTTGCCCGGCAGACGGCGCGCCGCATAGAAGCAGGTGGCACACGAGCAGAAGAACGGCGTGCATGCGTACAGCAGTACGCGAAGCGCGTCGATCCCCGCTAGCGTTGGCACTGCCGCAACGGCGAGCGTAATCCAAAGCACGTCGGCCAGGCCGAAAAGCAAAAGCCTGCTCGCCAGCACTTGCACGCAGCTGAACCGGCATGAGTACTCC
>CAKUHM010000194.1 GCA_934655835.1 uncultured Collinsella sp.
CTCTACAGTCCTGCGCAAGACGGAAAGCACATTAAGTGCTTTCCTTTGCGTGCGGAACTCGCGACAAACTTAACCCCCGCCCCCAGCCCCGGAGACCCTCCCTGCCGTCACTTTGTTCGAGTCGTTGTTGTTCCTCGCCGCTTCCGCGGCTCGAGGTCCCCGTTCTCCTCGGCGGGGTTGTCTAAGGTTGTCGCTGAAGCTCTGCCTTTTGCTGAAAGAAAAACGGGAGATGCGATCTGCATCCCCCGTTTTTGTTGCGGTTACTCCAAGTCAATAAATTTGGTGCTCAGGATCTTGCCGTCTTTAACGAGCATTCTGGCCATGGTGGGGCCTCGGGTGCCTCTGGGGTAGCTGGCGCTGCCCGGGTTGAGAACTAAGCAGCGGCCCACTTGGGCTTCTTTGGTTACGTGGGTGTGGCCGTTGATGGCTACGTCTACGGATCCCACCGGAAGGTCTTCGCGGTAGTGGGCTACGGCGAATTTGAGGCCTTCGTAGGTAAAGAGCGCAAGACGGTCTACATCGGGGCCGTAGTCGCGGTAGTAATCGTTGTTGCCCAATACGGCCCGCACGGGGGCGATGGTGCATAGGTGCTCGTAGTCCATCTCTGACGTAAGGTCGCCGGCGTGGATGATCAGGTCTGCGCCCTCAAGCTCATCCAAGAGCGCAGGCGATAAATAGCCGTGGGTGTCCGAGATGATGTCGATACGCTTGGCGCTTGCACTGTTCATGGGATCCCTTCCGCAAAAAAACGATTCGGCAGATACATACAAAAAAGGCCCCACGGCTCCGCAGACGATGGGTCTACAGGGCTGCGGGGCCAGTGTGCTAGAGACTCAGGGCCTTCTTGAGCGGCACGACGCGGCGGCGCGAAACCGGCACGCGTTCGTCGACGCCCGTAATGCCCAGCTGGATGGCGCCCGAGGGCACCGTCTCAACGTCCGTGACGCACGCCAGGTTGACGATATAGCGGCGGTGAACACGGAAGAAGCCAAAGTCGCAGAGCTTGGCCTCAAACTGCGCCAGCGAGGTCGTCGACAAAAAGCGATCATCGACGGTATAGATGCAGGAGTAATCGTCCTTGGCCATGATAAAGCGAATGTCATCCACGGGAATGAGCACCTTGCGGCCGCCCTTTTCCACCGGGATACGCTCGATGGTCACCTTGCTGTCCGTGACCGGCTTGGCGCGCTGCATAACCTTCTCGATCGCGCGATCCAAGCGAGCTTCCTCGACAGGCTTCATCAGATAATCGACGGCATCCACGTCGAATGCCTCGACCGCATGGTCGCTATACGCAGTCACAAACACGATCGCCGGCGGATTTTTGAGCTTATGCAGCGCCTCGGCAAGTTGCAGGCCCGAGGCACCGGGCATCGAGATATCGAGAAACACGACATCCACGCGACTTTCCATAAGCATCTCGATGGCGGAGCGAACGCTCGACGCCTCCGTGATCGTGCCGATCTTGCCCGTTTGCTCGAGCAAGAAGCGAAGCTCCGAGCGAGCCGGCGCCTCATCATCCACAATCATCGCACGCAGCATAGGGATAAAACCTTTCGTCAACTAACTACGCCGGGCATCCGTCGCATGACGTTGAGCCCGTAGCCTTTTATTTTACTCTTGAATGTCAAAGATGCTCTCTGACAAATCAAGATGAAGAAGCACTTTGGTGCCCTTGCCCGGCGCCGATTCGACACGTGTATAGGAGTGTGGCCCATAAAAGCGATGGATGCGTTCCGAAATATTGTGCATGGCCACACCGGCGCCGCCACCCTGGGGAGAGCTGGCGTCGGGACGGGCGGAGCGCTCGTCAAACAGTCTGGCGGCGGTACCCTCATCCATGCCCACGCCATTATCGGCCACGGCAATCAAGATTGCATCCTCGCCGTCTTGGTGAACGGTCACGTCGATCCTCAGGGCGCCGTCATCGCCCATACCATGACGCACGGCGTTCTCGACAATCGGCTGGATCACGAATGCCGGCACCAGCGTATCTTCCACGTCCTCGGACACATCGAACGTCGCAAGCACGCGGTCCTCGCCAAAGCGGGCCTTCTCAAAGGTAAGGTAGCGCTTGGTCTGTGCGACCTCGCGCGAGACCGGAATAAGCGATCCCGAGTTGTCGAGCGTGGCGCGATAGAACGATGAGAACTCACGAAGCAGTTCGCGGGCCCGCAGCGGGTCGGTGCGCGTAAACGATGCGATGGTGTTGAGCGTGTTAAACAGAAAGTGCGGGTTAATCTGTGCCTGCAGCGCACGCACCTCGGCGCGGGCCGTGAGCTCCTTTTGCACCTCGAGCTCGTGGATGGCGAGCTGCGTGGACAAGATCTCGGCAAAGCCCGAGGCAAGCGCGTACTGGGTACGGTCGACGGCGCGCGGGGTCTTGTAGTAGAACTTGAGCGTGCCGACGGTACGATCTCCCACCTTGATAGGGGCGATAATGCCGGCGGGGACTTGGTTGTGCGAGCCGTCCGAGCCTACGACATCCACCATACGGTTGAACGACTGCACGATGCCATGTTCGATAACGTAGCGTGTGGCAAGCGTGTGGATGGGAGAATCTGGCAGTAGTTTTTCCTCAAACTCGCCCGCGCAGGCAAGCACGTTGTCCTCGTCGGTGATGGCCACCGTCATGGCGCGCGTCTCGGGCAAAATGCGCTGGCACACCAAACGCGCCGATTCCTGTGTCAAACCGCCCTTAATGTCCTCGAGCATGGCCGAGGCCACCGAGAGCGTCTCCTCGGTGTACTGGGAGCGCACCGAATCGGGATTGAGCGTCAAAAAGATAAAGATGCACAGAAAGATGCACAGCAGCGCGCAGGCAATCACCGTGGCAATCGGCTCGATACCGGTCACCAAGGCAAAAATAAAGTACACCAGCACGCAAATGGCGCAGGCAACGGCAATGATGCGAAAGATTGATATTGAACTATCGCGCTGGGCGCGGCGGTCGATCATTCGGCCCCCTCCAGGATACTGATCAGTTGTGTGTCACGCCAAAGCCCGTCCATGATCTTGGGCCAAAAGCTCTGGAAACGCAGGTAGCTTGCAGCGTTTTGGCGTGCATAGGCCTTTGCCTCGTCGATACCATGGCGCCAGATGCGCAGGTAGCCCTCATGCTCGCGGGTAAACATGCTGCGGACCATAGCGGTCTTGCGCACGCGGTCGTCGAGCTCGCGCGAAATCCACGGGCCCGGGTAGGGCATGAGCGACGCAGCCGTGACGGGGATGAGCTCCTGCTGGTGCGCGGCAAACGTCAGCTTGGCCCGCTCGTAGTACCAACGGTACACGTCCTGCATAAAGCGCGGCGAGCGCTTCTCGGACTCGGGCGGCAGGTGGCGCACGGTCCACTCGTTATCGAACCACACGTCATAGCCAAACATGCGCATGTTAAAGAGGTAGTCCAGGTCCTCGCCTCGGGT
>CAKUHM010000195.1 GCA_934655835.1 uncultured Collinsella sp.
CCCACGCGCGCGTTGACCATAAGGCCCGCGCACATGCAGCAGGGCTCGAGCGTCACATAGACGGTGCAGTCGGAAAGGCGCCAACGGCCGAGCGCCTGAGCGGCAGCACACAACGCCGCAAACTCAGCATGCGCCGAAGGGTCCTGATCGAGCTCGCGCCGATTGTGCGCCCGTGCGACGATCTCGCCCGCACACACCACCACGGCACCAATGGGCACCTCGCCCACCGCCGCGGCAGCGCGCGCCTCAGCCAGCGCCTCGCGCATGAACTTCTCGTCGATTTCGGTGATCGTCATCGTTCGCCTTCCCTGTTGCAAATTCAAAACGATGCTATCATTACGACTCACGGAGAGATGGCAGAGCGGTTGAATGCGGCGGTCTTGAAAACCGTTGAGCGCGAGAGCGTTCCGGGGGTTCGAATCCCCCTCTCTCCGCCACTTTTAGTGATTCACCGGCGTCATGGTCCGCTCGAACAGCGCATCGACCACGTCGGCAATCTCGGGTCGACGCTCAAGATCGTGACCCGATTCCCACCATATCGTGAAAAGTCGAATAATACCGCCGGCGACAAACTCAGACGTCGTCTCGAGCGACACGGGGGCCAAGGCACCCTCGTCAAGCGTGCTCATCACGCGCTCGCGAATGGAGTGGGCAATGCGGTCGCAAATCATGCTGGTCAGCATGCCCGACATACTGCTCTCCAGGATGTTATCCATGAGCTGCTCATGTGCCAGAATCATGTCCATGGCGTCGGCAAACACCTCATGGCGAAGCACGCGCACGTCGTCGGCCGACACCGCGCTCCCCTTACCGGTCCGCTTTTGCGGCAGCCCCGACATAAGCTCATCGACATAAAAGGCAAAGTAATCGTTCTTATCGCGAAAGTGCTTGTAGAACGTCGTGCGACGAATCATGGCACGCTCGCACAGCATGGCAACCGTAAGGTCTTCAAAGCGATGCTCTTCGAGGAGCTCGGTAAAGGCATCGAACAAGGCGCGATAGGTTTTCTTAATGCGCAGGTCCATCTGCATCGCATCCTCAGGGCAAAGACAGCGCTCGTTAATCTGTCGCATATCTTACACCTGTACCCCGCCCTCGCCGAGCGGTCGACCTTACCGAAAACATAACGCTTACCGGAAAGTTCGGCACGGCAAAACGTTGCGGGTATACTAGTAGCGTTATACCAACGGCAGCTGGCGGATGCCGCCGCGGCCATTCGAAACGGAGACATCATGATTACCGTCATCATCGGCATCGTTGTTGTCATTGCGATTGTCTGCGCCATCGCCGGCATCTACAACAACATGGTCACCAAGCGCAACCGCATCGACAACGCGTGGCAGAACATCGACACGCAGCTGCAGCGTCGCAACGACCTGATCCCCAACCTGGTTGAGACCGTCAAGGGCTACGCCAAACACGAGCAGGAGACGCTCTCCGCCGTAATCAGCGCGCGCAACACCGCCGTCAAGGCAACCACGCCCGAGGCCAAGATGGAAGCCGACAACGTGCTGACCGGTGCCCTGCGCCAGCTCTTCGCCGTTGCCGAGTCCTACCCCGACCTTAAGGCAAACACCAACTTTACGCAGCTCCAGGCGTCGCTCGAGGATACCGAGAACAAGATTAGCTACGCACGCCAGAGCTACAACGACTGCGTGCTCAGCTACAACAACGCCATTCAGACGTTCCCGGCCGTCATCTTTGCCGGCATCTTCCAGTTTAAGGAGCGCCAGGGCTTCGAGGCCGCCGAAGCCGCCCGCCAGGCCCCGACCGTCAAGTTCTAACAATCACGGCCGAGTCTTAATCGGGTATATGCATAAACCGCCCCGTCGAATGCATACTTCGACGGGGCGGTTTCCTTTTTCGCGTAGGTCCCCCTCTAAGCGCCGTGCATTTTTGGGAGTATTCAACATAACCAAGAGCATCGGGCGCCACGACAAAGGCCAAAGACCGCGAATATCCCTGCAAATCACCCGCTGTCAGCCCATAACCCCGCCCATCATTCGTAGAAAACATCGAGAAATCCCGATTTTTTGCCCGAGGTCGGTATGCAGGGGCCTTCGATTGCAGAATACTCGCAAAAATGCACGTCGCCATCACCCCCACATGGCGCGAGCCAAAACAAAAGCGCGGTCTAAAAGGCCGCGCACCATCTTTAATTCAGATCTATATTGCCCGTAACGGCAGCGCCGAGGTAACGCAGGCCCGAGGGCAACCTTCCTTTCCGGCGCACTCCGCAGGACGAAAGAACCTCCGCCGTACGAAGTGCGCAGCGGAGGTTCTTTCATGTCCGAGGACGCGCCGGAAAGGAAGGTTGCCCTCGGGCCGAACAGCTATGGCAGCTTACGCCACAGTGTAAACCCAGTTGTGCTTATCCTCGACAGCACCAGACTGGATACCAGTCAGGGTCTCGCGGAGCTTCTTCATCACAGGGCCGATCTCGGTGTAGCCAGCCGGGAAGGTCACGGTCTCATCGGCACCATAAACCTTATTGTCGATCTCGCCCACCGGGGAGATGACGGCGGCGGTGCCGCACAGGCCGCACTCCACAAAGGTGCCGGCCTTGACCTCGGCCCACTCGACGGGGCGCTGGTCGACGGTTATGCCCAAGTCCTGAGCAACCTGAACGAGCGAGCGACGGGTGATGGAGGGCAGGATGGAGTCAGTGTGCGACTGCGGAACGACGAGGGTGCCATCCTCCTTCACGAACAGGACGTTGGCGCCACCGGTCTCCTCGACATAGGTGCGGGACTCGGAGTCGAGATACAGGTTCTCGGCATAGCCTTCGCGATGGGCCTCCATCGTGGGCTTGAGGGACATGGCGTAGTTCAGGCCGGCCTTGATGTTGCCGGTGCCGTGCGGTGCGGCGCGGTCATACTCGGAAACGCGCAGCTTGACGGGCTTGAGACCACCCTTAAAGTACGGACCGACCGGGGTCACGAGAATGCGGAACGTGTACTCAGGAGCGGGAGCCACGCCAATCACGTCACCGGAGCCAATCATAAACGGACGCACGTACAGGGTCGCGCCGGAACCGAAGGGCGGAACCCAGGCGGCGTTGGCAGAAACGACCTGCTTGACGGCCTCAACGAACTTGTCCTTGGGGAACGGGGGCATCTCGAGGCGCTGCGCAGAGTTGTACATACGCTCGGCGTTCATGTCGGGACGGAAGCAAACGATGCTGCCGTCCTCGGCGGTGTAGGCCTTCAGGCCCTCAAAGACCTCCTGGCAGTAATGGAAGATGCCACCGCACTCGGAGACATGCAGGGTGTGGTCGGTGGTCAGGCCGCCCTCGTCCCACT
This sequence comes from uncultured Collinsella sp., assembly GCA_934655835.1. The sequence continues at coordinate 3,303 of CAKUHM010000195.1, forward strand.
CGCCATCCTTCCAATGGGCCTCGTAGCTGTAATCGGTCTTCATGTAGCCAAAGCCGAGGCTACCCCAATCGATATCCTTCTTCTCGACAGTCATATG